>JBBQZJ010000027.1:0-13213 GCA_038207805.1 Actinomycetales bacterium
AGTCCCTTGAGGATGTTGATGGTGTGCGGCAGCGTGGGCTCGTGCACCTGCACGGGCTGGAAGCGGCGCTCGAGCGCTGCATCCTTCTCGAAGTGCTTGCGGTACTCGTCGAGCGTGGTCGCACCGATCGTCTGAAGCTCACCCCGAGCGAGCAGCGGCTTGAGGATCGACGCTGCGTCGATGGCACCCTCGGCGGCGCCGGCACCCACGAGGGTGTGGATCTCGTCGATGAAGGTGATGATGTCACCGCGGGTGCGGATCTCCTTGGTCACCTTCTTGAGGCGCTCCTCGAAGTCACCGCGGTAGCGGCTACCGGCGATGAGGCTGCCGAGGTCGAGCGTGTAGAGCTGCTTGTCTTTGAGCGTCTCGGGCACGTCGCCGTGAACGATCGCGAGCGCTAGGCCCTCGACCACGGCGGTCTTGCCAACGCCGGGCTCACCGATCAACACCGGGTTGTTCTTGGAACGACGGGAGAGGATCTGCATGACCCGCTCCATCTCCTTCTCGCGCCCGATGACCGGGTCGAGCTTGCCGTCGCGGGCCGCCTGAGTGAGGTTGCGGCCGAACTGGTCGAGAATCTGCGAACCCTTGTCGGGCGTGGCGTCGTTGCCGCCGACGGCGACCGCCTCCTTGCCCTGGTAGCCGGAGAGCAGCTGGATGACCTGCTGGCGAACCCGGTTAAGGTCGGCGCCGAGCTTGACGAGCACCTGTGCGGCCACGCCCTCACCCTCGCGGATGAGGCCGAGCAGGATGTGCTCCGTGCCGATGTAGTTGTGGCCCAGCTGAAGCGCCTCGCGCAGGCTCAGCTCGAGCACCTTCTTGGCGCGGGGAGTGAAGGGGATGTGCCCGGTCGGCTGCTGCTGACCCTGCCCGATGATGTCTTGCACCTGATCGCGCACGGCATCCAGAGAGATGCCCAGCGACTCCAGCGCCTTAGCTGCAACGCCCTCACCCTCGTGAATCAGCCCGAGCAGGATGTGCTCGGTACCGATGTAGTTGTGGTTGAGCATCTTGGCCTCTTCTTGAGCCAAAACGACAACACGACGGGCGCGGTCCGTAAATCTTTCGAACATCTCGTTCACTCCTAAAGGCACCGTTGAAGATCGATGCCGTTGTAAAGAGACTAACCACGGGTAGAGGCGAAAAGTCCCCTGTTCGCCGTAGGCGTGACGGCTTATCCACAGCTTTCGATCGACTCGGGTCCGCGCATGCTGCCGAACAGGAAGGCCTGTCATTGTCGGCCTACCTGCGACGGGAGCTGACACAGCTCGATCGCCGCCGACTGACGCCTCGCGGCGAGTGCCGAGCAGTATTGCGAGGTCATCCTCGTCGGCTAGCGCTGTGCCTACACTGGGTGCGTGGATGCGGTACTGCAGCAGTTGGTCGAGCCCTTCGATCGGATGCCGCCCGCCGAGGCATCCCGAATTCTGGCCGAGCGCTACGGGCTGAACTCCACGGAGCTCACGCGCCTCGACACCGAGCGGGACGACAGCTTTCGCGTCACCAGCGGCGCACGTCAGTACAGCCTGAAAATTGCGCACCCCGGCGACGACCCGTCGGTCATCGACCTGCAACTGGCGGCACTGGAGCACGCGGCCGCTGCCGATCCCGGGCTTCCGCTTCAGTCGGTAGTGCCGGGCATCGACGGGGAACGGCTCCAGCTCGAGGAGGGTCGCTCGGCCCGGCTGCTCACCTGGTTACCCGGGCAGCTCGCCCACGGCTTCGAGCCGACGCCGTCGCAGTTGCACGCCTCCGGGGTGATGCTCGGGCGGCTCAGCCGAGCGTTGAGCGACTGTGAGCATCCCGCAGCACGACGCGAGATCGCCTGGGACATCCGGCAGCTGGGTCGACTGCGTGAGCTGGCCACTGATGCGACCCGGGCGGTGATCGAGCGCTTTGATCTGGCCGTCGCGCCTCTGCTTGAGGCACTGCCGCAGCAGGTCATCCACAACGACTTTCACCCAGCCAACATCTTGGTCGACGATCGGCGGCCCGAGTATGTGGTCGGCATCCTCGACTTCGGCGACGTCGTGCACGCCGCCCGCATTAGCGACCTCGGGGTTGCCTTGGCCTACCTTGCCCCCCAGGGCGACCTGCTCTCCGGCGTGCAGCCGTTCATCGACGGTTTCGATAGCGTCGTGACCCTGCTCCCGGAGGAGAAGGCGATTCTGCCCGACCTCGTGTCTGCACGACTGGTTCAGCGCATCCTGTTGTCGGGCCTCATTGCCAGAGATGCGCGCCCGACAGAGGAGGGCTAATGGTCGGACCCACCAGCTACTTCGATCCGGCCGCGCTCGGTGGATTGGATGCAGCAACGCGCGACCTCATCGAACGCCGCGCCCGCGCTATGGGTAGTGCGTACCGACTCTTCTACCGCGAGCCGCTTGAGCTGGTGCGCGGCCTCGGAACCAGAGTGTGGGATTCCGCGGGCCGCGAATACCTCGACGCCTACAACAACGTGCCCTCGGTCGGCCACTCCCATCCCCGAGTCGCCGCGGCGATCGCCGAGCAGGCGGCGACCCTGACGACGCACACCCGCTACCTGTCGGAAGCAACGATCGCCTACGCGGAAGATCTACTGGGCACGCTGCCGGATGCCATCGGCAACGTCATGTTCACGTGCACCGGCTCCGAAGCGAACGACCTCGCCCTGCGCGTCGCCAAACTCGCCACCGGCGGCACCGGGGTCATCGTCACCGCCAACGCCTATCACGGGGTCACCACCGAGGTCGCGGCGATCTCCCCCTCGCTCGGCGGACTCGACTCCGTCGCACAGTGGGTGCGCGTTGTTGAGCCGCACGATCTGGCGGCAGCCATACCGGCGGCCCTCGCGGATTTCGATGCTGCGGGCATCCGACCGGCGGCCTTCATTGTCGACACGATCCTCGCGTCCGATGGGGTCATCCCGAGAATCGAGGGCTTGGCGGATGCGGTTGCCACAGTTCGCGCGGCCGGCGGCCTGTTCATCGCCGACGAGGTGCAACCGGGCTTCGGTCGACTCGGCACCGGGATGTGGGGGTTCGAGCGCTACGCCCTCGTGCCCGACATCGTGACGGTAGGCAAGCCGATGGGCAACGGCCAGCCAATTGCCGCGATGCTTGCCCGGCCCGCGCTCGTCGACGAATTCAATCGGCACTCGCGCTACTTCAACACGTTCGGTGGCAGTTCCGTCTCGATCGCCGCGGCGCAGGCCACGCTCGACGTCGTGCGCGACGAGGGTCTCATCGAGAACGCACGCGCGGTAGGCGGGTACCTGCTCACGGCTCTGACCGAGTCCGGCCGGTTCGTCGACGTTCGCGGAGCCGGCCTGTTCATCGGTGCACAACTCGAGTCGGAGGAGCAGGCACTGGGGGTCGTCAACGCGCTGCGCGGGCGCGGGGTGCTGGTCGCGGCATCCGGAGCGCACAATGACACCCTCAAGATTCGACCGCCGCTACCCTTCAGCCGCGACGATGCCGACCGCCTGCTGACCGAACTCGATGCCGTGCTGACGTGACGCCGCCGCGGGTAACCGTGCTCGAACCACGCGAAGTTCCTCTCGGGGGGCCCCGCGCAATGGGCGTTCGGCGCACACTCCCGCAGCGTTCGCGGAGCCTCATCGGCGCATGGTGCTTCGTTGACCACTACGGGCCCGAGCCGTCGTCGATGACCGTTCCGCCGCATCCACACACCGGGCTGCAGACGGTGAGTTGGCTGTTCTCCGGCGCGATCGAGCATCGCGACAGCGTGGGCAGTCACGCCGTGATTCACCCCGGCCAACTAAACCTGATGACCGCCGGGCGCGGCATCGCACACTCCGAGGTGTCGACCGACGAGCTTGCGGCGCCCGTCACGCACGGTGCCCAGTTGTGGATTGCGCTGCCCGATTCCGCACGACACACACCGCCGTTCTTTGAGAACTACGTGCCGCAGCCGATCGCGATCGGCCGGGCAACGGTGCGAGTCTTCATCGGGTCGCTGGGCGGCGCTACATCGACGGCGCGGGTGTTCACCGAGTTACTGGGCGCGCAGGTGGATCTGCCGGCTGGGGCATCCGTAACGCTGCCGACCGATGCCCGATTCGAACACGGCCTCCTGCTCGACAAGGGGCTCGCTTGCCATCAACGGTATCGACCTGCCGCTCAACCATCTTGCCTATCTGCCCGTCGGCGAGCCCATCACTCTGACCGCGGGCGCAGAGGATGCCCGGCTCCTCGTGCTCGGCGGCACGCCGCTTGGGGAGCAGATCGTCATGTGGTGGAACTTCATCGGGCGCAACCACGACGAGATCGTAGGGTTCCGGAGAGATTGGCAGGCCGACGTCATCGACGGAGGTACCGACTCGGGTCGCTTCGGATCAGTCGCGGACTACGACGGGAGGCCGCTACCGGCGCCGGAGTTGCCGCTGATTAGGCTGAAGCCTCGCGCTTAGCTGCTTTTGCGCGTTCCTCTGCCTCGATCTTCGCGCGCGCGGATCGCTCCGAGCGGTCGGAGCGAATGATTGCCGCCATGATGAACCAGAAGATGAGACCAACGAGCACGGTTGGCGCGAGCGAAAACAGAGCATTCGACCAGAACTCTTGGGGCACCTAACCAGAGTACCCGGTCACAATGAAGGCGACGGCGATCACAATGAGGATGCCCGCGAGAGCAAGCGACATCACCAGTCGCGAGGTGCGGCGATCCACTAGCAGGTCCCCACTACTGGCCCTTGACGAGAATTCCGACGACACCCGAGATCACCAGATAAAGCCCGACACCGCCCACGATGACCCAGATCGCGATACGGGCGAACGAGATCTCGCCCTTCTTCTTGTCGTCTTCGCCCGGAAGCTTCAGGTCACTCACGATCGGTGCTCATTTCACGGTGCTCATTTCCCAGTGCTCATTTCCCGGTGCTCATTTGACCAAGGGGAACAGAATGGTCTCGCGGATGCCGAGGCCGGTGATCGCCATGAGCAGGCGGTCAATGCCCATTCCCATGCCGCCGCTCGGCGGCATCCCGTGTTCGAGTGCCCGCAAGAATTCCTCGTCAACGCGCATCGCCTCGGGGTCGCCCTTGCTTGCCAGCAGGGCCTGCTCGACAAACCGCTCCCGCTGGATTACCGGGTCGACGAGTTCGGAGTAGCCGGTCGCCAACTCGAAGCCGCGCACGTAGAGATCCCACTTCTCCACTAGCCCGGCGGTCGCGCGGTGGTCGCGCACGAGTGGGCTGGTGTCGACGGGGAAGTCCATCACGAACGTGGGGCGAGTCAGCCCGGGCTTGACGTAGTGCTCCCACAGCTCTTCGACGAGCTTGCCGTGGGTGGGCAGGGCGACCTCGATTTCGAGAGTAGCGGCGTGCGCGATTAGCTCCTCGACCGGTGTCTGCGGGGTGATGCTGAGCCCGGATTCCCGGTTCAGCGACTCGTACATCGAGATTCGGTGCCATTGCCCGCCGAGGTCGTAGACAGTACCGTCGGCCCAGGTCACTTCAAGCGAGCCCGCTACCGCGATGGCCGCGTTCTGGACGAGCTCTTGGGTGAGGTCTGCCATCTGGTTGTAATCGCCGTATGCCTCGTAGGCCTCGAGCATCGCGAACTCGGGGCTGTGGGTCGAGTCGGCGCCCTCGTTGCGAAAGTTGCGGTTGATCTCATAGACGCGGTCGATGCCGCCGACTACCGCGCGCTTCAGAAAAAGCTCGGGCGCGATGCGCAGGTAGAGCTCGGTGTCGAAGGCGTTGCTGTGGGTGACGAACGGGCGAGCGGATGCCCCGCCGTGCTGCACCTGCAGCATCGGTGTTTCCACTTCGAGATACTCGTGCGCCTCGAAGGTAGCCCGCAGGCTCGCGTTGACTTTGGCCCTAGCGCGCACCGTGAAACGGGCCCGTTCGCGCACGATCAGGTCGAGGTACCGGCTTCGCATGCGCGCTTCATCGCTCAACTCGGTGTGCAAGTTGGGAAGCGGAAGCACCGCCTTCGCGGTGATCGCCCACTCCCGCGTGAGCACAGACAACTCGCCCCGCCGGCTCGAGATCACCTCGCCGGAGACGAAGACGTGGTCGCCCAGATCGACCAAGTCTTTCCACGACTCGAGGGATGCCTCGCCCACTTCGGCTAGCGACACCATCACCTGAATCCGCTGACCGTCACCGGCCTGCAGGCTCGCGAAGCACAGCTTGCCCGTGTTGCGCAGGTGCACAACCCGGCCCGCGAGGCCGACCGTGTCACCGGTCGTGGCATCCACAGCGAGGTCGGGGTATTGCGCGCGTACCGCGGGAATCGTCGTAGTAATGCCGACCCCGACCGGGTAGGCGCCGACCCCGGAGTCGATCAGCCGCTGGCGCTTCTCCAGCCGCACGGCCTTCTGCTCGGAGACTTCCGCCTCGGTGAGCTCGGGCGCGGGCATGTCGTCGGTCACGAGAGTCAATCGTATCGGCGATCAGCCCACACGGATCCGCACGTTATCGATCAGCCGGGTATCTCCGAACCTCGCCGCGATCACCACTTGAGCGGGCCCGGTGTACCCATCACCCACCGGGCGGAAGGTCGCCGGGTTGACGACCGCGAGGTAATCCAACTCGACCTGCTTCTCGCCCATGATCACCGACTGTGCCCCCGCGAGAACCGCATCGAGTCCGCCATCCGCTGAGGACTCGGCGGCCTCGAGCGCCTGCGACAGCACTGTGGCGGCCAGGCGCTGGCGGTCATCGAGAAAGCGATTGCGGCTCGAGAGCGCGAGTCCGCTGGCCTCGCGCACAGTCTCGACTACCACCACCCGCACCGGGATGCTGAGGTCGCGCACCATGCGCTGCACCAGGAACACCTGCTGGGCATCCTTCTGTCCGAACAGAACGGCGACCGGTTGGGCGATGTTGAGCAGCTTGCTGACGACGGTGAGCACCCCATCGAAGTGGCCGGGTCGAGACTTTCCCTCCAGAAGGGTGCCGACCGCTCCGGCGGTCACGACGGTTTCCAGAGTGCCGTTGGGGTACATCTCCTGCACGGTTGGGGCAAAGACGAGCTCGACGCCCGACTCGTCGAGCGCTGCAACGTCGTCATCGAAGGTGCGCGGATACTTCTTCAGGTCTTCGGCGGCACCGAACTGGAGCGGGTTGACGAAGATGGATGCCGCAACGGCGTCGACATCGCCCGCGGCGACCAGCTGCTTGGCTCGCGCGACCAGGGCCAGGTGTCCGTCGTGCAGTGCCCCCATGGTCGGCACGAGTGCGAGGCGACGGCCGTGAGCCATGGAGCGGAACTCGGCGACGGTCTCTGCTACGGCAATGGACACCCTGTCGATGGTACCGGTCAGTTCGGTAGCCCTCGCATCGGCTCCGCGGCCGTGTGAAGCGCGGTCTCGACGGAGGATCGCACCAGCGGTCCCAGCACGGCTCCGGCCGACTCGACCCCGATCCCGTCGAGCAGCCCGATCGCCTGACCGACAATCGCCGTCGAGAAGCTGGTCGCCGTCGAGACGGCCTCGGCCCAGGCCGCTCGGTCGGCCTCCGCGATGATGACCGGCTCGGCGCCCATCTCCACGACGAGGGCCTGCCCGATCGGCTGAACCGGAGTCGGGGCGGTCACAGCGCAGAAGCACTCACGCAGCCGAACGAGATCGATGCTTGTGCCCGAAAACACCATCGCCGGATGGATCGCGAGAGGGATCGCGCCCGCAGCGGTCGCAGGCGCGAGCACAGCGATTCCCAGCCCGGGCGCGGTGTGGAGAACGAGCTGTCCCGGTTGCCATGCTCCTACGGCCGCGAGGCCCCCGACGAGGGAAGCGAGTTCGTGCTCGGGCACCGCGAGAATCACCAGTTCGCTGCGCTCGATCAGTTCGGGAATCTCGAGGATCGGCACGCCGGGCAGCATCGCCTCGGCGCGGTCGCGGCTGGCCGCCGAGACGGCGGTGATACCGACAATGGCGTGGCCCGCGCCAGCGAGCGCGGCACCGAGCACCGGGCCAACTCGACCGGCACCCACGATCCCCACCCCAAGGCGGCCCGAGGGTGAACTCACGGAGTGCCCGTACTGGCAGCCGAGGCCCGCCATCGGTGACTCGTGTCGTTCGTCGCGCTGCGCACCGCGGCATCCGCAGCATCACCGAAGAATCGCACGGCCGCGTCGGCGTCGATCGCTCCGAGGGTGGTTCGAACGGGGCCCGCGACCGTTTGGATGGACACCGCGGCGAGGCGCAGGCGCCGCAGCAGCGGCCCCTGGTGCAGGGCGATGCTCTGGATGCGGGCCTGCGGCACGACCACCAGCTCGCGCCAGATCGCGCCCCGGCGCAGCATCACCGTGTCGTCGGTAAGTGCGAAACCATTGCGGCGCCAAGCGAACCAGCGCAGCACCGCTGCCCGCCGCGGAGAGTTCACGAACCCGTCGTCGCCACCGCGCGAAGTGAGCCCGTGCTCGAGGAGCTCCATGGAGGCCGGATCGAGCAGGCTGGGCAACACCAGCTCGAGCACTTTTCGGGTATCGGCGAGGTTGCCAACGGGCAGAATGGTCGTGCTCGCCTGACCGGCGGCACCGCGAGTGGAGCTGTTTGCGGCGCGGTTGATCTTGACCTCCCACCAGCCTGGCCCGCGCCACATGAGCGGTTGGCTGACGGACACCGCATGGATGCGTCCGGGCGGCAAGGTCTCGTTGGTGGTTGAGAGCAGACCGAAGCCAACCCGCACCCCATCCGGAGTCGAGGCAATGCTGTACCTGAGCGATCGGCTGAACCGAGTGACGTAAAAGCTCCCGAGACCGATGATGGCGGGCACGAAGCCGAACAGTATCCCGTAGCTGCCGCTGACCGTGACCACCGCGAGGGAAGCGGCAATGAACAGCACCATCACGACGGTTGTGCCACTGAGAACGAGCGAGCCGATCAGGCGACCCGGATGCATCTGCACCACGGATTGCGGCGGTGCGAGGTTGGGGTCGAGCTCGGGGGCGAGAAACTCATTCACCCGCTGCTCGATGAGGCTTGGTGTCGATTCGGCACGCTCACCCGCGGAATCAAGGTGATCACTCGTGTCCCGTGTTCCCGAGGCTAGGGCAAGAATCTCGCGACGAAGCTCGTCAGACGCGCGCGAGCCCAGGTAGGCGAGTTGCACGTTGGCGTCCTGGCCGGCCACATTGATCTCGAGCTTTGCGGCACCCACTAGGCGGGCCAGAAACGGTCGCACGATGTTGATGCCCTGGATGCGATCGAGCCGACCTCGGCGATTGGTGCGGAACAGAATGCCGCTGCGCACCTCGACCAGTTCGTCGGTGATGCGGAAGGTGTGCATCCGCCACGAAAGATAGAAGCCACCGATGAACAAGAGCAGTCCGAGCGCAATCGCGGCCAGCACCGGGAGGGCAAAGTCGTGCTCCACCACCCAGACCAGCGGATCGGGTGGCCCACCGTCGCCTCCGATAATGAGTTCTAGCGCAACGTCACGAAGATTGACGACCACGATGCCGAGGATCGCAAGCAGGGCGATCCCGCCGCGCAGCAGTGGGGTGGCCGGATGCAGCCGATGCCACTCGCCGTCTGCGAGTCGGCCCGCGAGCGCGGTCGGCTGGCTCACAACCCCGCCCGGCGGCTCTCTGCCAGAGCGACGAGCTCGTCACGCAGGGTCTCCGCGTCGAGGTTGAGGAGTCCCGGTATCACGACGCCGGTCGCGGCGGCCGCCGTCACAAACTTGAGCTCACTAAGCCCGAGCGCGCGGTCGAGGGGCCCCCGATTGATGTCGACCAGCTGCATCCGGCCGTATGGCACAGACACGAACCGTTGGAACATCAGTCCGCGCCGAAACAGCAGATCGTCAGCGCGCAGTTGGTACCCGATGGCGCGAACCCGGCGGGGGGTTAACACGAGAGTGACGAGAAAGATCAGAGCGAAGGCCGCCGGAATCGCGAAGAGCAGGCTGATCCCGGTGACGAATCCCGGAACGCTTGTCGCCCCCACCATCACGACTCCGAAAATGAGTACACCGACAAGGTCGACCCACACGTATTTGGGTGAAACCCGACGCCACTCGATACCCGCGGGTTCTAGTCGGTTCACGAGACTCCTTGGGGGTCGGGACGCCCGTCGGGACGCTTCTCGTCGTCGGGGGGGATCGCGCACATGTACTCGGCGACGAGACCGCCGGCCAGCAGGAGAGCCGCACCCACGACGCCGGCGAAGGCGAGCGTGATCGAGCCTACCCCCGGCACGGGTCGGCCCAGAAGGAAAACGACAATGCCCAGCGCAGCCCCGGCGAGTAGTGCGCCGCCCAGTGCGGAGGCCTTCGCGAGCATCACCACGCGCGTCGCATAGAACGGGTCGATGCGTGCGCCGCTGATTCGCCGAGCCACCTTCCGAACCGGCAGGGCCATCAGTACGACGATTACGCCGATGAGCAGAAGTGCAATCGCAAGGGTAACCGGTGGGATGACGATCGCTCGACCCGATGCCGCGAGTCCGGTCTCCAGCAACCACCCCGAGACCGCGCCGAGCATCGCGAGCACGACAAGGGGTAGTGGGCGGGTCCGGGTCACAGTAGCGGCCCCGCGGGGTAGCGGCTCACGGTGTCGGTCGCGGACGCGAGCAGGGCATCCACTCGGCCGCGACCCGGAAGCACAGCATCGGGATCGAGCTGGAGCCACGGCTCGAGCACAAAGGCTCGCTCTGCGGCACGGGGGTGCGGAAGCGTCAGGGCGTCATCATCGAGGTGCAGTCCATCGACGCTGACGATGTCGATATCGAGGGTTCGATCGCCCCAGCGCGTGTCGCGAACCCGGCCATGCTCGCGTTCGACCGCGCCCAGCGACTCAAGTAGCGCGTGCGGGCTCAGTTCGGTTGCAACGAGGATGACCGCGTTGAGGTAAGCGGGAGCATTCGGGTCAACCCCGCGCAGTGTCAGCGCGGGCGTCTCGACGATCTCGGACGCGCTCAGCACCTCGACCCCGTGGAGCAGAGCGATGTCGCGCACGGCTGAGCGCAGCGTCGCCTCCCGGTCGCCGAGGTTGCTGCCCAGAGCCAGCACCGCCGTCACAGGTTCGGTCACGGGGCGAATCCAACCGGCAGCTGACGTTCGGTGCGACCGCGCATGATCGTGACGGACACATCATCGAACGGCACCGCGATGGGAGCGCTTGGCTTGTGCACCGTCACCTTGGTGAACACCGCAAGATCGTGCGACAACACGACGCCGGCGACCCGTTCGGCGACGGTCTCGATGAGGTCGACCGGTTCGCCCTCGACTGCCGCGACAATCTGCTCCGCTAACTCGCCATAGTGAATGGTGGCCTCGAGGTCATCGCGAGCTGCGGCATCCGCCAGGGGAAGAAAGACGGTCACGTCGATCAGGAAAACCTGACCGGTGCGCCGTTCCTGTTCCAACACGCCATGAAACGCGGAAGCGCGGAGGCCCGTGAGGGTGATTTCGTCCATCGGGTTCATTGGTTTCTTCCGTTCTGCCATGCCTCGGTGATGTCTAAGGCGACTCTGCTCGCCGCCACGTCGTGCACGCGCACCCCCCACACCCCGGCGCTCGCCGCCAACGCCGACACGACCGCGGTGGCCTCGTCTCGGTCAGCAGGCTCGGCACCCCAGGGCGCGAGGAATCGCTTACGGCTAGCCCCGATCAGAAGGGGATGCCCGAGGCTAGTGAGCTCGTCGAGCCGTGCCAACAGCTGCCAATTGTGCTCGGGTCGCTTCGCGAAACCAAGGCCGGGGTCAAGGATCACCCGCGACGGGTCGATGCCAGACACGATCATCTCGCTAAGGCGGGCCTTGAGCTCTTCCCGCACCTCGATCACGACGTCGGTGTAGTCGGCAAGCGAGTCCATGGTCGCCGCCGTGCCGCGCCAGTGCATGGCACAGTACAGCACGCCCGACTCGGCAACCGTGCGATACATCCCGGGGTCGGCGAGCCCGCCCGACACGTCGTTGATGGCTGACGCTCCCGCCAGCACGGCGGCCGACGCCGTGTCGGCGTTCATCGTGTCGACGCTCACAACGACGCCGGCATCCACCAAGGCCTCGATCACGGGGATGACCCGCTGCTGCTCGTCGTAGCTCGCCACCCGCTGAGCACCGGGCCGGGTCGACTCACCACCGACATCCACGATGGTTGCCCCGTCGTCGCGCAGCTGGATGCCCCGAGCCACGGCATCCTCGAGGCGCACGAACTGGCCACCGTCGCTAAAGGAGTCGGGAGTTACGTTGAGGATGCCCATGAGCTGCACGCTCACCCGGAGCCGCCGATCAGACCCATCAGCTCGGCCCGCGCGGCGGGCTCGGCGAGTGATCCGCGGGCCGCGACCGTGACCGTAGAGCTATCGGCCTGCTGGGGTCCTCTCGCGGAGAGGCAGCCGTGCACGGCGTCGATTACGACGAGGACACCGGCCGGAGCGAGGGCTTCGGTTATCGCATCCGCAATCTCGTCGGTAAGTCGCTCCTGCAGCTGCGGCCGCGACGCCAGCGTGTGAACCACCGCTGCGAGTCGACCGAGGCCGACGATGTGCTCACCCGGCGCGTACGCGACGTGCGCGACTCCCAGGAACGGCAGCAGGTGATGCTCGCAGATCGAGCGAAACCTGATGTCCCTGACCAGAACGAGCTCGCCCGACTCGCCCGGAATGGGCTCGCCCAGCGCGATCGCTGGGTCGACCCCGACCCCGGCAAAGTATTCGCCGTACGCTTCTGCGACCCGGCGCGGGGTTTGCTCTAGCCCCGGGCGGGTCGGGTCCTCTCCAATCGCGAGAAGAATCTCGGCCACGGCCGCCTCGATGCGTCCGGAGTCAATTGCCATGGGCTCAGGCGGTCGCGATGCCGGGGGTCTTGCGTGGCGCTCGTGCACGCTTGGGTTTCGAGGTTGCGTCCGATTCGATGCCGCCCTCGGAGAGCCCGGCGTCGATGGGTGCCTTCATGGGAACCTTCACCGGTGGACGGTCGGAGAGTGGTCGCGAGTCGCTCGAGAGCCACTGCGGGCGCTCGGGGAGCTTCTCGATCCCGGCGAACAGTTCGGCCAGCTGGATGTGGTCGAGCGTCTCCTTCTCGAGGAGCTCGGTCGCGAGTTTGTCGAGCGTGTCGCGGTTGGTGTTGAGCACCTGCCATGCCTCGTCGTGAGCCTGCTCGATGAGCGCGCGCACCTCGTCATCGATGGTCTCTGCCATCGTGTCCGAGAAGTCGCGGGTGTAGCCCATGTCCCTGCCCAGGAACGGCTCGCCGGCCGCCTGGCCCAGCTTGACCGAGCCAATACGGGCACTCATTCCGTACTCGGTTACCATTC
>JBBQZJ010000028.1:0-13186 GCA_038207805.1 Actinomycetales bacterium
CCTCGTTGGCCATCAACGCCGAGGGCTACCCCGACCCTGTCGTCGCCCAGCGGGTGCTCATCGCTACCGGCGTGAACTTTCCCGACGCCCTTGCCGGCTCTGCATGGGCCGGGCACGTCAAGGCTCCGCTGTTCATCGTGCCGGGAACCTGCATCCCGCAAAACATTCTCGACAAGATCACCGCCCTCGGTGCCATTCAGGTCTCCCTGATTGGTGGCACTAGCGTGCTCACCCAGTCGGTGTTCGACCTGACGGTGTGCTGACACGCTGGTTGAGTAGCCGCGCCAGCGGCGTATCGAAACCCCACCCGCCCCCACTACCGCAGCACCCTCAAACGAAGTACGCTCACGTTGGGCGCCCTCGCGCCGAACTTATTGAGGAGATCGCGTGAGCCCGAAGTCCCCCCGTCGCACGTCAGCGCTGCGACCACTTTTCGTTGCCGTCGCACTGGTGAGCGCACTGTTCGCGAACGCAATCGCTGCCCCCGCTGTGGCCGTCGGCCCGGTGGGCACCTACTCGGTCGGCACCCAGCCGCGAGGCATCGCGGTCAGCGCCGACGGCACGAGGGCATACGTCTCGAACACGGGGGAGTTCGTCACCCCCGGCAACACCGTGACTGTATTGGACCTCACCACGGGTTCTACGGTCACCACTATCACCGTGGGTACGGGGCCGCGGGCCGCAGTGCTCAATCCCGCGGGCACCAAGGTCTACGTCGCCAACTACGCGAGCGGTACGGTATCGGTGATCTCTACGGCAAGCAACACCGTGACGAACACCATCACGTTGGGCGGGGCCGGTTCGTTCGATATCGCCTTCACCCCCGACGGCGCCCGTGCGTTCGTGAGTCGCTACACCGCCGCTGGCCTTATCGATGAGATCGACACTGTCACCGAAACTGCGACGGAAATCAACGGCCCGCAGTACTCCGAAGGCGTCGCGGTGAGCCCCGACGGTCAGACCCTCTATGCCACCGCATCCAACGCCGACAGCCTGTCCCTCATCGACCTGACCACCTACATAGATAGTGGTCCGATCACCGTAGGTGACTTCCCGACGTCGGTCGCGGTGTCGCCAGATGGCCTCAGGGCCTACGTCGTCAACAACAACAGCGCGACCGTGAGCGTGTTCGATACAGTCAGCAGTGCCGTTGTAGGCGACATCTCTGTTGGGGTCTATCCGAATGACATCGTGGTCTCGAGTGACGGGTCGCGAGGCTACCTGCCAAACGGGGACGACAGCAACATCAGCGTGCTCGACCTCGTCACCGAAACGCCACTGACCACCCTCAACACTGGGTCCAACCCCTTTGCCATCGGGCTCTCCGCTGATGGGCGAACCCTCGCTGCAACGAACGGGGACAGCAATTCAGTGTCGGTGTTCTCCTTAGATGTCGACCGCATCTCCGGAGCGAACCGCTACGCGACTGCCGTTGCGATCTCGCAAGCGTCCTTCCCGTCGCCCGCCGCGGTTCCCTTCGTGTTTATTGCCACCGGATCTAACTACCCGGATGCCCTCGCCGCCGGCCCGCTCGCTGCGCGCCTGGGTGGGCCGCTTTTGCTGACCGCGACGGACTCGCTGCCGTCGGAGGTCGCCGCCGAGGTCGTGCGACTTAACCCCGCCAAGATTGTGATCATCGGTGGGCCGAGCGCCGTATCGGCCGCGGTCGAGTCGCAGCTGGCCGGCATCCAGCCCGACCTCGATCGCATTCAGGGAGCGGATCGCTACGCGACCGGCCGGGATGTCGTATCGTACGGATACGCGACCGCCGACGAGGTGTGGATCGCGACCGGCCAGAACTTCCCCGACGCGCTCAGCGCCGGTGCAGTCGGGGCGGGATCGGGGTACCCGGTGGTTCTCGTCAATGGGTCCGCGAGCTCGATCGATTCGGCCACGCTGGCGCTTCTCACCACTCTCGGACCGGTGATAATCAAGATCGCCGGCGGTGTCTCCGCGGTGTCGACCGGTATCGAGAACCAGCTCGTCGCGGACTTCCCTGGAGCCACTGTGCAGCGCTTCGCCGGCGCCAACCGCTACGAGACATCGCTCGCGATCAACGCACAGGCCTACAGCGACGCCGACTACGTGTTGCTCGCGACGGGTACCGGTTTCCCGGATGCTCTGGCTGGGGCGCCGTACGCCGGGCTCCTCAATTCGCCGCTGCTGGTGGTGCCGCCGACCTGTCTGCCGGCCGAGTCGCGCCTACAGATCGATCGGGTTACCGCGAGTCAGGTGCTGCTGCTCGGCGGCCCCGCTGCGCTCAACTCGGCGGTGTTCGATCTGACGGTATGCGGCTAGTCGCCCAGCGGTTTCGATACGCGCTGCGCGCTACTCAACAGGCGGGGGCCACTACGCCTCGAAGCGGTAGCCGAGCCCTCGCACTGTAACCAGCATTGTCGGTTCGCCCGGTTTCTTCTCGATTTTTGAGCGAATCCGCTTGATGTGCACGTCGAGGGTTTTCGTGTCGCCGAAGTAATCCGCGCCCCACACCCGGTCGATCAGTTGCCCTCGCGTGAGCACGCGGCCGGAATTGCGCAGCAGCAATTCGAGAAGTTCGAACTCCTTGAGAGGCATCGCGACATCCTTGCCGTCGACGCTGACAGCGTGGCGCTCAACGTCCATGCGAACGGTACCGGCCTCGAGCACGAGGTTGTCGTCGGCATCCGTATCGATCCGGCGTCGCATCACCGCCCGGATCCGCGCCAGCAGCTCCCTGGTCGAGTACGGCTTTGTCATGTAGTCGTCGGCCCCGAGCTCGAGCCCCACGACAATGTCCACTTCGCTGTCTTTGGCGGTCACCATGATGATCGGCACGGTTGAGCGGGTGCGGATCTCGCGGCACACCTCGGTTCCGGGCATGCCGGGCAGCATCAGGTCGAGCAGGATGATGTCGGCACCATTGCGATCAAACTCGGCGACCGCGGTCAGCCCGTCGGCAGCGATCGCCGTCTCGTAGCCTTCACGCTCGAGCAGGTATGCGAGCGGTTCACTCAGCGACGATTCGTCTTCGACGATCAGGATGCGGGTCATGCTGAGACTCCCAGAGATCGGGCCGAGGCGTGGGATGCCTCGGGTAGGCGGATTGTGAACGTCGACCCGTTGCCGGGTTGCGACCACACACGGATGTCGCCGCCGTGGTTTTGCACGGCGTGCTTGACGATGCTGAGGCCGAGGCCGCTTCCGCCGGTGTTTCGGCTGCGGGCCGGATCGGTGCGGAAGAAGCGCTCGAACACGCGATCCTTTTCGTCGTCCTCGAGGCCGACCCCCTGGTCGGTGACGGCGATCTCGACGATGCCCTCGCTGAGGTTGACGCCGACCCCGACGCGAGATCCGTCTGGCGAATACTGGATGGCGTTGGAGATCAGGTTGTGGAGGGCCGTTACCAGCAGCGACTCGTTGCCGTACACCTCGACGCTCGCATCACCGCCACTGACGAGTTGGATGCGGCGGGCATCCGCAACGACGCGATTCTGGTCGATCGCGACGGCGACCACGTGGTCGATGTCGACGAGCTCGGCTTTGGTCAGGGCATCCGTCGCCTGAAGGCGTGACAGCTCGATGATCTCCTGCGTGATGCGCGCGAGTCGCTCACTCTCTTTGGTGAGGCGCTTAGCGAACTTCTTGACCTGGTCGGGATCTTTGGATGCACTCTCCAGGGCCTCGGCCAGCAGGCCGACGGCGCCGATCGGCGTCTTGAGCTCGTGGCTGATGTTGGCGATGAAGTCGCGGCGCACCTCCTCCAGCCGGTAGGACTCGGTGTGGTCTTCGGCGAGCAGCAAAATGTAGCGCGCGCCGAGGCGGGCCACCCGCACCAAGAAGTAGTTGGTCGCGTCGCCGAACGGGCCGCGAGCGAGTTTGACTTCTTGGGTGATCGGCTCGCCGTTTCGGCGCACGCGCTCGACGAGTTCCTCGAGTTCCGGATGCACGAGCGCCTGGTTGAACACCAGCCCGAAGGCGAGCGCACCGGGCGATGCCTTCACGACGTTGCCGGAAGGATCCAGCACGATGCCGGCCGATTCGAGGGCATCCAGAACCTGATCGACCCCGTCGGGCACGGCCGTGCTGACCACTGCGACAGCACGCTGACCCCGGGAGTGCGCGATCATGACGACCGCGAAAGTGCCGGCACCGAGCACCACGCCGACGGCGACGGCGACGGGCACCAGCCACTCGAAGTACATACGGACTAGATTAGTTACATCTGCCGGGCAGCCCGGCAGACAGCAGGTCCGGTTCAGGTCGGTTTGGCTGATGTTCAGGCGTGGAACACCCGGCGTTTACCTGACCTCGGCAGTGTTGGCTCGGCTTACGGGTAGTCTCATGCCCGTAACGAAGGAGTGTATTGTGCGCGAAGTTTTCCAGCAGGAACTGCGAGAAGTGCAGGACCGGCTTGTCGAGATTGCAACTCTGGTGTCTGTGTCTATCGAGAACGCCACTCGTGCTTTCAACGAGTCCAATGTTGCCCTCGCAGAGACTGTGATCGCGGACGACCCCAAGATCGACACCGCCGCCCTCGAACTCGATGAGCTGGCCATCAACATCCTCGCCCGCCAGCAGCCGGTCGCCCGCGACCTGCGGATCGTCGTCAGCGCGCTGCGCGTGTCCGCCTCACTCGAGCGGATGGGCGACATGGCCGAGCACATCGCGCAGCTTGCCCGCTACCGCTTCCCCGACAAGGTGGTGCCCAAGTCGCTGCGCGCCACCTTCAAGGAGCTCGGCGAACTGGATGTCGCGATCGCCAAGAAACTCGTCGACCTGCTCACCACCGAAGACGTGAAGCTCGCCGAGGAGATCCGCAACGACGACGACAAGATCGACGCGCTGCACCTCAGCGTGTTCGACAAGGTTCTCGGCGAGACCTGGAAGGGCGGTGCGGTCGACACCGTGGATGCCACCCTTGCCTCGCGCTACCACGAGCGGTTCGCAGACCACGCGGTCTCGATCGCGAAGAAGGTGCAGTACCTGGCGACGGGCGACTGGGTGACGCCTTCGGTGTGACGCCTTCGGTGTGACGCCCTCGGTGTGACAGTCAGCACCCCGGGCCGGAGGGGTCGGTGAGGCAATCTTCGTTGACAAGCACCGTCTTGGCTGACCCCGCCCACACGGTTAGTGGGTTCGAGTCGAGCCGCAAGGCGCCGGGAATCGGAATCCATGCCCCCGAGCCGAGCCGATACTCGACGGCATAGTCGATGGTCAGGGTGATCGTGTACGTGCCCTTGGTGCGGTAGACGTGGCTCGTCGCCGTGGGATCGAACTCGCGGATGCCGAGGCTCGCCCACGCGCCACCGGCCGTGTTTGCGCGCCGGGAGGCGCCATCCCCGTATGCCCAAGTGAACGCGACCGGGGTGAAGCGCACCTCGGCCGGACCGCCGAGCAGGCTGCCCGGAACCACCCGCACCCCACCGGTCGAGTAGAAGTTGGTGTCGAGGCCGACCACGGTCCAGCCGTTTGGCTGCATGAGGTTGGCGCCAACCTGGGGGCGGAATGCGGCTACGTCGGCGAGGGAGAGGGCGCCGGGGATGGCGGCGGCGCACTGCCCGTCTTCGACGATCACCCGACCCAGGCACTTGTCGGTGGTGGCGGCGGGGTCGTCGGGGGTGCCGGGGTTGCCGGGGTCGTCGGCCCCCGAGCTGTCCCCACCCGTGACTGTTCCGTCGAGGATCGCGCTGTCGGAGGTGAGGGAACCGGTTACGGAGGTGCAGGAGCCGCTGATCTCCTCAGTACCCCCGCAGTCGCTAGCCACTTGGCCAAGTAGTCCGACCAGCCCTGTCGCGAGAAGAATTGTCAGCACGATCTCTCATCCCATCGCAGGCGGCTTGAAACTCGCAATACTCCGTCTCTCCCGGTCTGGAATTGAACCTGAAAGTAGTTGCTCGCTGGTCGATCCGAAGCCACATGCGAGACTCCGAACTGATCAACGACATCGGTCCGCGAGACGTCATCACAGAGGTAGACAAGGACCTCACCATCGGTGAACGCTGCCTGTTGGACGACCACATCGTGAAATGATCTCGAACCGATTTGATGCAAACCCCTCTCTGTCCAGCTGGTGAGCCCTTCAATAGAAGTCGAGAGGAAGTCCCCCGTCGCGACCTCCTCCATCCGCTCTGCCGCATGCCCACCGTCCTGTGCAATCTGATCAGCGATCTGGACATATCGCGCGTAGGCCTCCACCGCAGCCGCGAGCGCCTCCTCTTCGTTCGCGAACGCGGCGGTCGGCGTCGGGCGCGGGAGGTGCATCCGCTCGGGGGGTGTCTGCACGCAGCCGGCGAGAGCGATCGCAACGAGTACGGCAAGAGGCGCGAGAGTTCGGGGCATCCCTCGACCGTAGACATCCGATTCGGGCGCCGCTCCAGCTTTCCACAACGGTTGCGAGCGAGAGCAGCAGTTCGCCCGAGCTATGACGGATCCCACGCTTAAGGTTTAGAGTGCTCGTGTCAACCTCGCACTCACCCTCAACCGTCGGAGTGACATGACCGATTCACGCACCGCACGACTAGTTGTTCTTGCCACGGGACTTGCGCTCACCACCGCGCTCGCCTTGACCGGGTGCGCCTCCCCCGCCCCGAGCTCGGACCCGGGCACCCCCAGCGACACCGAGACGACCGACACGTCGGGTGGCGACACGGGCGGCAACTCCGCGGGCAGCGAGACCACCCAGCTGCCGGAGGGCTTCCCGAGCGACAAGGTTCCGATCATCGACGGCACCATCCTGCAAGCGAACCACCCCGGCAACATCTGGGCCGTCTGGATCGCCTCGAGCGACCTGCCAGGCGACATGGAGAAGGCGACCCAACTGCTGCTGGATGCCGGCTACGAGAATGTGATCGTCACCGACGGGTACCGCGACTTTCACGGCACCGATTACCAGGTGCACGTCACTGCGGCGGATGACCCGAACTACGGCGTCTCGATTGCGTACTCGTTCTACGAGACGCAGTAGCTCGCTGGGGTATCGCGCCGGTTGAGTAGCCGCCCTGGCGGCGTATCGAAACCGGTGCCTCAGCGCTACTCGAGCAGCAGCATCCCAGAAACCTTCGCCGCCCGGCGATCGAAGGTGACGGTGTGGTCGCACCCATGGCCAATACCCAGATGGGCGATGAGCAGGTCTGCGAAGTCAGCCCGTGTTTCGGCCGACTCGCGGGCGACGCGGCGAACGGTGTCAGACTCCTGAACCACGAGTTCTTCGGCCGCAAGAATAAGTGCAAGGAGTGCGGCAATCGTTTCGACGCTGGACTTGTAGCTCGCCCGCAAAGTCCACACCGTCTCGACGAGGGTTACGAGGCTGACAAATCCCGGATCCTCGGTCGAGAGGCTTCTCATAAAGGTCGTTGCTCGAGCAGACTGCTCGGGATCGTCCTGGGTCGCATAACGAACGAGAACGTTCGTGTCGATGCCGATCACCGCATTGTCTCCGCAGCGGCTTGCGCGATCGCGCCATCCATCTGCTCGAGGGTCACCGGCGGCCCGTCCCACATGATGAAACCGGCGATGTCTGACACTGATCCGGTGAGCGCGATGAAGTCCCAGGTGCCGTCGGAATTGGGCAGAAACTGCACCCTCGTGCCGGTGCGGATGTTCATCGCGTCGCGCACCTCAACGGGAATGGTGATTTGCCCTTTTGTGGTCACCGTTGCTGTTGGCATTCCTTACCTCCGGATCCTTTTCCTTACATCAGTGTAAGGGATGCCAGTTGGTTGAGTAGCCCCGGGCGGCGTTTTGAAACCGGGCTCGCGGCTACGGCAGCGGCGCGTTGCGGTCCAATTGACCGAACGTGATGCCGCAGTCGGTGCCCGTGCACTGGCGCCACTCGTCGGGCGCCGCCTGTCACGCGCTGCCGACCAGCCGGATGAACCGGCTCAACTCCGCCACGCCATCCGGCTTCTCCGGCAGGAAGTCGGCAAGCGCGGGCGAATGCACCAGGTAGGCGGCCCACTGCGCCCGCGAGATCGCGACGTTGAGCCGGTTGCGCGAGAGCACGAAGGAGATGCCGCGCGGAACATCCTCAGCGCTGGATGCCGCGAGGCTCACGATCGACACGACCGCCTCCTGTCCCTGAAACTTGTCGACGGTGCCGACCCGAACGTGCGGGAGCGCGGCCGCGTCGAGCGCCACCCGGATCGTCTCGACCTGAGCGTTGTAGGGCGTGAGGACGATCACGTCGTCCTGGCCGAGCCGGCGCGTGACGCCCTCATCGGTCCACTGCCGACCGAGGTGCGCCACCGCGATCTCGACCACGGCTGCGGCCTCCTCCACCGAGTGCACCGCATTGCCCCAGTGCTCCACCGGAACAGGATGCAGCCCCGGCACGACCCTGTCGAGCATCCGTTCGTCGGCGATCGGGTTCGACCGCAGCTCGCCGTCGTAGGAGAGGCGCGAGACGGGGGCGGCGACTGCGGAGTGCATCCGCCAGCTCTCCTCCAGAAAGTAGCCGAACTCGTCCGGCAGCACCGCGTGACCGTCGGCGATGTAGCCGAGCGCCGACTGGTCGACGGGCGCCGGATGCGTGCCCTGACTCACCTGCGGCAATTGTTGCGGGTCGCCGAGCAGCAGCAGGTTGCGCGCGCTCACCCCGACGGCCATGGTTGCGGCGAGGGAGAACTGTCCGGCTTCGTCGATCACGAGCAGGTCGAGTTGTCGCCGTCGGAACCGTTTGAGGTTAGTAAAGTCCCACGCGCTCCCGCCAAGCACATAGCCACCGGACTGCCGCGTGGCAAAGGCGGCTTGGCCGTCTTTCTTCAGGGCGGTAAACGGCTCGTCGGTGTAGTCACCGTCCTCGCCGGGCGCCTTCGCCACCAGAGCCGGGTCGAGCCCGAGTTCCACGGCCTTGCGCAGCACGTTTTCGACCACCTTGTGCGACTGCGCGACGACGCCGATGCGCCAGCCGTGGTCGCGCACCAGGGTGATGATCACCTCGGCGGCGAGGTGGGTCTTGCCGGTGCCGGGCGGTCCCTGAACGGCGAGGTAGGAGTCGTCGAGGTCGAGGATGCTCGCCGCGACGGCGCGGGCGGTGTCGCTCGGGTCGGCTGCCGGCTCGAGCATCCCCCGCCGAGTTCGGGACGGCTGCCGCCACAGGATGTCGTCGATCGCTCGCCGGTCTGGCCCGTTGATGGCGAGCTCGGTTCCGACTTCGCCGATCGCCGCCTTGAGCGACTTCGTGTAGAGCGGTCGACCGGGAACTATCGCGAGCGGCAGCCTGTCCCAGGGCGCCTCGCCTCCCGTGCACGCTTCGGTGAGGGTGACGCTGTCGGGGCTCCCCTCCTCGAGCACGAAGGCATTCACGTCGACGGGCAGCCGCATGTCTGCGCGCAGGTACGGGTCGCGGTAGGGAACCGGGTCGTCGTAGAGGGCGAACCCATCCCGCGGCTCCTTACTCCCGGGCGCCCACGATCCGGTCAATTCGAGCGTGCGATAGCTCGCGGTTCGAGCGGTCGCCCACGGGCTCACCACCCGCCCGCCGGTGACCATGAACACGCCGCGGTCGTTCTCCCACTCGTCCACCGGATACTCCAGCCGCGCAAAGTGCTCCCACCAGAAGCTCTTGTCTTCGCGCTGGTGGTAGTCGACGGCGGCGGAGGCGAGCTCGTACGCCTCGCCCCCGATCACGTCACCCGTGAACCGCGCCGATGCCGCCCGCTCAAGCAGCGTCACGCTGAGCGGGCTCGGTTCGAAAGGGGGGCGCTGGATCACCTCGTCGTCGACGGTGCCCGGAAACACGCCCTTCGTGGCGGCCTCCGCGAGCAACCAGCCGTGCAGCCGCACGGTGCTGACGCAGTCGTACTCGTTGTAGTCGGCGATGCTGGTGAGGATCGCGTCGGCCGCGGCATCCTGCCCCGCCAACCGCGCCTCGCACGCGCGCACGTACTCGGCGATCGAGTCGGCGGCGTTGTCGACACCCTCGCGCAACTGCGAGCCCATGTAGAGCGGCTCGAGTTTCTTGATGGAGTAGGAGCGTCCGCCGACCCGAACGGACTTCTTGACCACCGGGTAGAGGTCGACGAGCACGCCCTCGGCGAGCAGTTGGTCGACCGCGTGCTCGCCGACGCCGTGCAGGGCGGCGATGCTGAGCAGGTGGGTGCGCTCGTAGCTGGCGTAGTGGTAGATGTGCATGTTCGGATGCTGCGCCCGACGCTCCTCGACGAAGCTCAAGAAGTCGATCAGCGCGGTCTTCTCCTGCTCGAGGTCGTGCGCCCAGAACGCGGTGAACTTCTCGTCGCGATCGACGAGTCCGAACAGATAGTCGATTCCCCAGAGCAGCTCGCCGCGCCGGGTCTCGCTGTAGAGCGGATCGCCCTCGAAGTCGAAGAAGATGTCGCCGGGGTCGGGCGCGGGCAGGTCGCCGATGACCTTGGGGTTGAACATGTCGTGCGGGGGTGGGCCGTGCTCGTCTGTCGTGGTGGCCGAAACCTGAAGCTCGGCTTGCTGCCGCAGCGCCGCGAATGTGCGCTCGGGAACGTCGCACCCTTCGGGGCGGGATGCCGCGGACGCAAGTTCGTCGATGGTGGCGATGCCGGCATCCCGCAGCTTGGCGCGCTGGGTGAGGCGCATCCCCGCGACGAGGAGTAGGTCGCGCGCGGCGACGACTTCGGGTTCGCAGAGTTCGCAGCGTCCGTCGATGGCGTGGCTGGGGTCGCCCCACTGGATCGGCCCGTCGGCGGCGATCCGCTCACGCACGAGGTGCAGCAGCCGCGCCCGCCGCGCGCGATACACCAGCAGGATGTCGTTCACGTCGTGCCGCGACACCTCGTCGGTGCCGAGGATCAGTTCGACCGTGTCATCCACAGGGATGCCCAGCCGGGTGAGCTGCTCGTGATACGCGGCGAGCTGCAGCAGCGCGGTGACCTTGGGCGAGCGCGCGAGCTTGGCGTCTTGCACCCGGTAGCGCCCGTCGGGCTGGAGCACGAGGAAGTCGGCGTATCCGATCATGGGTGTTGGGGGGTCGGCTTCGTCGGTGCTGTCCCAGTCGAAGAATGTGGCCTGCACGACGACGGGGGCCCTGTTGAGGAGGGCGTCGATGGTGGCGGATGCCGCCTGCTCCAGTGCTTGGCGGGTGACTCCGTTGCGCTCGATCACGATGACGCCGGCGCCGTGCTGCGCGCGGTGCTGGGCGAGGTGGCGATCCTCGTGGGCATCCCCCAGCTCGGATGCCCGCTGCTCCAGGGCATCCCGCGCAACCTTCTCGATCTCGACCCGCCCGAGCTTGCCGTCGAGCAGCCGCGCAAACGCGAACTCACATTTCGACGCAGTGGTCAGGTCGCTGGGGCTCGTGACGACGACGTTTTCCATGAGGAACATGCGGCTCCGATCGGTCGTTTGGGCAGTAGAGAAGAGTACCGCGGGCCTCCGACATCCGATCGGCGTGGCGCAAAACCTCGCCCTGTGCTGCGCAAAACACCGAGTTGATGACCGCAAAACACCGAGTTAGTCTTCGCAAAACACCGAGTTGCTCGTACAATCAGTCTATGGCCCTCTTCGCTCGGCATGCGGCACCTTTCGCAACGGAGGTGCTCACCACCTTTCCCGCGACAGTCATTCAGGGCGCCCGGCAAGTGGGTAAGAGCACGTTCGCGGGCATCCTTGCTCAAAATCTCCCTGCACTCTCGGTGACTCTCGACGACGAGGCGACACGCGCCGCAGCCGAGGAGGACCCGACGACCTTTGTCGCACAAAACTCCGCGGGCCTGCTCGTCATCGATGAGATCCAGCGGGTACCAGCCCTCATCCTTTCGATCAAGGCTGCAATAGATCGCAATCGACGCCCCGCGCAGTTTCTTCTCACCGGATCAAGCGACCTCCTGCGACTGCCCGGTACGCCAGACAGTCTCGCCGGTCGAGCCGCGACGGTGCGTCTGCGAGGGCTCAGTCAGGGTGAGGTCAGCGCGCGACACGACGACCTTCTCGGGAACTTGCACGCTGGCTTCGATGCGCCGAGCTATCGCACGGCCTTCACGCGTGAGCACTACGTGGCGGCGATTGCGCGCGGGGGCTATCCCGAGGTTCACGGGCTGAGCGCCAAGCTGCGCAATGTCTGGTTCGACAGCTACGCCGAACGCATTCTGCGGCACGATGTGGCTGAGATTGCGCGACGTGTGGATCCGTCTCGACTCCGCTCGGTTCTTCGACTCCTAGCCGCAAATCAAGGTGGCGAGTTGGTGAGGGCCCGTGTGGCCCGAGCCGCGGGCATCCCGGAGTCAACTATTCCTGCGTACTTCGATCTCCTTGACACGGTGTACCTGACCGAGAAGCTGCCACCATGGACTCCCAACCTCACGAGCAGGGAAGCCGCCAAGCCCAAGGTTTCTGTGGCCGACCCGGGGTTGGCGCTGCGGGTATCGCGAGTGAGTGAAGCACAGTTGGTTGCTGTCACCGGGGGAACCCTGTTGGGCCCGGCGCTCGAGGGTTTCGTTGTGACGGAGTTGCTCAAGCAGCAGGGATGGAGTGCTCAGGAATTCGAGCTCTTTCACTACCGCGACCGTGATGGCATTGAAGTGGATATCGTCGCGGAGTTTTCCGACGGATCCGTTGTTGCGTTCGAGGTCAAGTCGAGCGCGAGCTTCACGTCAGCGCATTTCACCGGGCTGCGAGCGCTGAGGGACCGCCTTGGCGACCGCTTCCTGGGCGGATATGCGCTGAACACGGGCCCGACGGGTTACTCGTTCGGGCCGAAGCTCTGGGGACTCCCCATCGCCGCACTGTGGGGCGAGTGAGGTTGAATTCATGGCCGCCGACATCAATCGGCGTCCCGCAGTTCGCCCGGGTCACGACCGAACGAGCTGGTCCGCCCTTTGGAATGAAACTCCGAGAATCGCGCCGATGTCACGCCGGGGAACCCTCAGCGCCGCCAGGTCTTTGGCGAGCGCGATGGCTCCGGATGCCGCGGCACGCTCCAACACGTCGGCTTGCTGTCGCGCATCCCGAATCTGAGCGAGGCGCCCGCTCACGTCGATGGTGCCGAGAGGCTCGACTGTGAGGTCTACCGAGACGGACTCCCGCGGGAGATCGAGAGTGACGGCAATGTACTGCTGCGCCATGAGTTGCGCCTCGCCCAGACGTCGCGCTTGGGTGAGTCCGGATATCTCGGGGATGCGCACCATCCACCACTTGCCTTCGCGGGTGACAGTCGCTGAGTAGCGTGTGGTCATCTGCCTGTGACTCCCGTCTCTGCGCCGCGGGACCCAGCCCTCTG
>JBBQZJ010000029.1:0-13118 GCA_038207805.1 Actinomycetales bacterium
TACGTGGTCAACGCCAACACCGGTGAGACTCTGTTCGACCGCAACGGGACTACCCCGCAGCGCACCGGAAGCGTACTTAAAGTGTTGACTGCGGCTGCGGCATTGAACATTCTTGGCCCGGGCGGCCAGTTGACCACACAGGTGCTCGACGGCTCGAGTCCCGGTGTCATCGTCTTGAAGGGCGGTGGCGATCCGACGCTCGCCACCACGACCAGCACCGTCTACTCGGGCGCGCCGCTCATCTCGGATCTCGCTAATGCCGCGATGACCAAGTACGAACAACTACATCCCGGTGTGCCCATAACCGAGATCGTGCTCGACTCGACGATGTGGGATCCGGCAGACAACTGGGACTCGTCGTGGCTGCGCAAGGAACAGGATGACGGCTACCAAGCCCAGGTCACCGCGCTCATGGTTGACGGAGGTCGGCAGGATCCCTCGGCCAACGTCAGCTACCGCACCACCGACCCCGTCGGTGTCGCCGGTCAAGCATTCGCGAATGCGGCGGGTCTCGGCGGGGTGTCGTTCACCTCCGGCGCGGCCGTGGGCTCGACGGTTCTCGCCGAAGTCAAGTCACAGCCCGTCAGTACCCTCATCGGCCAGATGCTGATTTCCAGTGACAACGTGCTCGCCGAGATGCTCGCGCGGGTCGTGTCGAAGACGATGGGATTCAATGGGTCATCGAGTTCGCTAGGACAGGCGATCCCCGGTGCGCTCGTCGAGTATGGGCTCGACACCAGCACCGTGACAGTGCGCGATGGCTCGGGGCTCAGTGACCTCAACGGGGTGTCACCGCAGTTTGTGACAAGCCTGATGATCAAGGTGCGCGCGAACGAGAGAAACCTGGGTCTGATCTTCGCAAGCTTGCCCGTGGCAGGGCAATCGGGAACCCTTTACTCGCGGTTCACCGGCGCGAACGCGATCGCGGCGGGGAACGTTATTGCCAAAACCGGCTGGCTCGACAGCGAGTACTCGCTCGCCGGAATCGTGAACGCTGCCGACGGCACACCGCTCTCTTTCGCGTTCTATTCGATCCGTGATGGCATCTCGTCAGACGCGAAGGAAGCGCAAGACACCCTCGCCACTGGACTGTTCACCTGCGGCAACAATCTGTCGAACAACTGAGGAAGCAGCCGATGTCACGCGCCCTGTTCGTAATCGATGTTCAAAACGACTTCACCGAAGGTGGGTCCCTCGGTGTCGACGGCGGGGGTGCCGTTGCGGCGGGCATTACCGATTACCTCACCCGACATCCTCATCGTTACGACGTGGTGATCGCGTCCCGCGATTGGCACGACGGCGATAACGACAACGGCGGGCACTTCTCGGCGCATCCCGATTTTGTCGAATCCTGGCCGAGGCATTGCGTCTCGGGCACGGCAGGCGCCGACTATCACCCGGCGCTCGATGCCACGCTCATCGACGTGCACGTGCGAAAAGGGCAGGGCAAACCCGCATACTCGATTTTCGAGGGCGTGACTGACCAGGGCGAAACCATGCCTCAGCTGCTCGATCGCCTCGAGATCACCGACATCGATGTGGTCGGGATCGCGACGGACTATTGTGTACTCGCGTCGGCGCTGGATGCCGCGGAGTCTGGCCGGGCGGTCAGCGTGCGTACCGACCTGGTCGCGGGTGTCGCGGCCGACTCGACGGCGGCCGCTCTGGACACGCTCGCTCGCTCGGGCGTCGCACTAACGGCATCCAACCGATTCACAAGCCCCACCATTGAAGGAGAGAAGTGATTACCGAGAGCGCGTTGCTGGCCCAGGTGCCCGACCGACTGTTTATCGGGGGGGAGTGGGTCGAGTCGACTTCTGGTCGCACGATCACGGTTACCGACCCTGCGACTGGCAATGTTCTGAAGACTATCGCCGACGCGTCCGTCGCCGACGGGGCACGGGCGATGGATGCCGCTGCCGCAGCACAGCCGGGGTGGGCTGCCACCGCGCCGCGCGTTCGAGGCGAGATTCTGCGCCGAGCCTTCGACCTGCTCCAGGATCGAGCTGACGAGTTCGCGCTGCTGATGACCATCGAGATGGGCAAGCCCTTCGCGGAGGCGCGCGGTGAGGTCGGCTACGGCGGCGAGTTCCTCCGCTGGTTCAGCGAGGAGGCGGTGCGGATCACCGGTCGCTACGGCAGCAACCCCGAGGGCACCGGTCGCATGATCGTGACGCACCTCCCGGTGGGTCCGTCGTTTCTGATCACGCCGTGGAACTTCCCGCTGGCGATGGCGACCCGCAAGATCGCACCCGCGATCGCCGCAGGATGCACGAGCATCATCAAGCCCGCAGAGCTCACGCCGCTCACCACGCTCTACTTCGCCAAGCTGCTCGAAGACGCTGGGCTGCCCAAGGGCGTCGTCAACGTCATCACCACTTCCACCAGCCGGGATGTCTCCACTCCGATCATCGCCGACCCGCGTCTACGCAAGCTGAGCTTCACGGGTTCGACGAGTGTCGGTCAGCAGCTCATGAAGCAGGCGGCGGATGGCGTGCTGCGCACCTCAATGGAGCTGGGGGGTAACGCCCCGTTCCTCGTCTTCGAGGATGCCGATCTAGACAAAGCCGTCGACGGCGTGATTGTCGCCAAGTTCCGCAACGTTGGCCAGGCCTGCACGGCCGCCAACCGCATCATCGTGCACGAGTCGATCGCTGCCGAGTTCGCCGCGCGGGTGACGGCGCGCGTGAAAGCGCTCAAGATCGGGCGGGGCACCGAAGACGGCGTCGGAATTGGTCCGCTCATCAACGATGCGGCGGTAGACAAAGCCGACGAGCTCGTTCAGGACGCCGTGGCCAAGGGTGCCACCATCCTGAGCGGCGGAGTGCGGATGCCCGGCGCTGGTAGCTTCTACGAGCCCACTGTGCTGACCGGCGTTGTTGCGGGGAGCGATATTCTGCGCGAAGAGATCTTCGGCCCTGTGCTGTCGATAACTACCTTCACCGACGAGGCGGATGCCGTCGCCAAGGCTAACGACACCGAGTACGGGCTCATCAGCTACGCCTACACGAAGGATCTCGCTCGCGGCCTACGACTCATCGAGAGCCTCGAAACCGGAATGATGGCTCTCAATGCTGGGGTGATCTCCAACGCCGCTGCACCCTTCGGTGGTGTCAAGCAGTCGGGTGTCGGCCGCGAGGGTGGCTTCGAGGGCATCCACGAGTACCTGGAGACGAAGTACGTGCTCACCCCGAACCCGTTCGCGTGATGTGAGCGCCGACCCGGGCGCTGAAGCCTCCGAGGCAGACGCGTCACCCCCCGACGACTTGGGCCTCGGCCGACCCACGAACGTGCCGCTGGCAGAACGGGCGGATCGCATCCGCCGCGGCGCTGTCGGCGTGATTTCGGCGGCGGTTATCGTCATTGCCGCCGTCGCGGTAGGCATCGGTCTGCTTCTCGTCGTGGGGTGGTTGGTGGCGATCGGCGTGCCTTTCGTGGCGAGCTCGGGTTTGTGACGGTCATCCGGATCACCGACCTCGCCGACCCGAGGTTGGCGGACTACTCGCACCAAACGGACGTGGCGCTCAAGAAGGCGCAGGGCACCGAGCACGGCCTGTACTTGGCCGAATCCGCGCTCGTGCTTGAGCGCGCGCTGCGGGCAGGGCATCGGCCGCGCTCGGTTCTCGCTCTCGGCTCGTCGGTCGATGAGGCAGTCGAGTTGGTGGGCGCCGATGTGCCGATCTTTGCGGGGGCTCCCGAACTGCTCGAACGGCTCACCGGCTACCTTCTCCACCGGGGGCTCATCGCGTCCATGCACCGGCCAGCCTTGCCCACTGTCGAGTCTCTGTTGACGGATGCCCGACGCGTCGTGATCCTCGAAAACGTCGCGGACCCCACCAACGTCGGCGCGATCTTCCGGTCCGTTGCGGGGATCGGGGCGGACGCGGTGCTCGTGACGCCGCGATGCTCCGACCCGTTTTATCGGCGCGCGATCCGGGTGTCGATGGGCACCGTGTTGCAGGTGCCGTGGACTCGTCTCGGAAACTGGACGCGGGCGAAGGCACTCCTGGCGGCATCCGGATTCCATGTAGCCGCTCTGGCGCTCGCCCCGGGTGCTGTGCCGTTGCGAGAGTTCGCCGACCGCGCCCCCGAGCGTGTCGCGCTCGTGCTCGGCGCTGAGGGTGAAGGACTCACTCCCGAGGCTCTTGCCGCCGCTGACTCGATTGTGCAGATCCCGATGGCGCACGGAATCGACTCGCTCAACGTGGCCGCTACCGCCGCCGTTGCTATGTATGCGCTAGCGGGCTGAACCTAGAGCGCCCGCACCGAGTTGTTGCGAGCGTCGTGGGTTAGTTCGACCAGACCGAGCTTCTCGAGCAGCGGCGGGAGATACATGCCGAACCGTCCGCGGTAACCCTTGCGTAGCCCGTACCAACCGCCGACCGGGTTGGACTCGGACCTGCCCCATGCCTCGACCGTGCCCTCGACAGCGGGCTTCGATTCGTCGGCTGCCCCGACCGGTACCCAGTCACCCTGAGCTTTCAGCCAGACCGTCAGATCGTCGATCGCCCGCGCGTGATACTTCAGCGTGGTCGAACCGACCTGACAGACGAGCTCCTCGCCCTCGACGAACATTGTGTAGTTCGAACTACCGGGGGCGGTCACGAGCTCCCACGGGTCGTCCTTGGTTCCTGCTGCCATGAGTGATTCCTTTCACTGGCTGCCACGAAGTGTGGCAGAAGAGTATTCCAGCCACCGCGGTTACGGTCGCGCCAATCCTGTCCGCCCTCGCCAAGGCGTTCCCACCCGCTGTGGACAATGTCCACCCGTGTCCGCCGGTTCCGGGTCGGTCTGAAGCTGATCATCACATCCGTCGCGTCAGCGGCGTCCCGACGCAAATGCCACGTGTATCCGAAATCGGTCGGGGGATCCCACTGCGTGATCCGACCCCAATCGAATTCGCTTCCATCGGTGGTGCGTTCGTAGAGTCGGCCGCCGACCTCACGTTCGAGCAAAATGGTGGACGTGGAGTCGTTGGAAACCGTGTGGTCGGCGGGCCACCAGTCGTCGATTCGGCTGGTCCAGGTGTCGAACGCATGCTCTACCGGGCAATCGACCTCGAAACTTATGTGTAGTGGTTCGATCATTGCGACTCCGGTCGAGTGTTCTCGCTCCGAGGGGGGCGTGCTCGTGGCCCCGAACCGTCCCCGGTGTTTTCAGCGAGCATGGAGAACCTCGCCCCGACCTCACCCCACACACGTTCGAGATACTGGCGTACGGCGTCGGCGCCCTCAACTCGAAGGGCGTAAATGCGCCGAGTGCCGACGCGAGATTCCGACACGAGACCTGCCCCAGACAGCAACTTCAGGTGTCGTGACACTGCCGGTCGACTGATTGGAAGCGCTTCGGCGAGTTCGTGGACAGCGTACTCGTGTTCTCCCAGCAGCCGCAGGATCTCGCGGCGGTGCGGGTCTGCAAGTGCATCGAACGGATCGCCTGTGGCGCGAGCCTCAATCATGAGCCTCAGCCATCGGCCTCGACGCGCTTCGCGAGCCCGTTCGCGAACTGTCTGAACGATGGCCCGAGGTCGGGTATCGACTTCCAGATCATCGGCAGCATGAGCCCGGTGTACTCCTCGCGCATGTGAAACACCGTACTCGCGCCCGAGGGGGTGAGGGAATAGGTGCGCTCTCCCGTGAAGAGACCCAGCGGCATTCCGCCTCGAAACTGCAGCTTCCTCGGCTGGTCGACAACGCTGACTTTCACCGGAAAGGCGCGACCGCTGGCCACGTGGGCACGAATAACGAGCTTGCGGCCCACAACGATCGATCCCTCGACCGAGTCGACCCCTGAGTCCCAGTTGGGCCAGTCCGCTACATTGACCAGTACCGCCCAGACTCGCTCGGCGGGCGCCGCGATCGTCGCAGTTGCCTCAAAGAATTCCATGACCATCCTATTCATACAGTAACCGTCCGGTTACGGTAACAGAATCGTTACGGATGCGTCAAGGTGATCTACACCAACAGTTGGTGCTTGGCCAGATCGCGGTACAACGGCGTCGACTTCACGAGTTCGGAATGCGTGCCGACTCCCACGACCCGACCGTGATCGATCACGACGATCTGGTCGGAGTCGACGACGGTCGACAACCGGTGCGCAATCACGATGAGAGTGCGGTTCTCGGCGACCGCATCGATGGCCTCGCGCAGCATCTGCTCGTTGAGCCCATCGAGGCTCGACGTCGATTCGTCGAGCAACAAAATCGGCGGAGCAGCCAAGAGCGTGCGGGCGATAGCGAGGCGTTGACGCTCGCCTCCCGACAGCATGACGCCGTCCTCGCCGACGGGGGCATCCAGTCCCAGTTCGTTGCGCTCGAGTACCTCGGTGAGGTTGACGGCTCGCAGCACGTCAATACACTGCTCGTCGGTTGCCTCCGGGGTCGCCAATTGTAGGTTTTCACGGAGGGTGCCGGCGAGCACGGGCGCATCTTGTTCGACATAACCGATCTGCGATCGAAGGTCGGCACGGTCGAGCCCGCGGATGTCGATACCGCCCAAGCGAACGACTCCCGAATCGGGATCGTAGAACCGCTCAATGAGGGCCAAGACTGTGCTCTTGCCCGCACCCGAAGGTCCCACCAGCGCCGTACGCTTGCCCTTCTCGGCGGCGAATGAGACGCCCCGCAGCACCACGCGGTCGCCGCGCTCGCGCACCTCCTTCGTCATCGACCGAGTCGACAGCTGACCGGCGAGATGTTCGGTTTCGACCAACTCGACCACTTCCGCTTCGATCTGCTCCACGACAGTTCCCTCGGGATAACTGAAAGCAACGTTCTCGAAGGTGATCGCCGCATCCGTTCGGATGGCGGGGGCGGGCACAACCTCGCTGTCGCCGTCAGTCTCGCCCGGCAGCGACACGATTTCTTGGATTCGACCCAGCGCGCCGAGGGCCTGATTCACCGAGTTGATCGCCCCGAACGCCTGCCCCAAGGGCATGATCATCATGAACAGGAAGAGAATGAAGGAGACGAGGCTCGCGACCGTAATCGCGCCGCTCGCGACCCGGAATCCACCCACGCCGAGCACCACGAGAAGCGCGACCTGAAGTGCTATTCCCGCGACCGGAACAACGAGTGCCGAGATCTTCGCGACCTGAATGCCCATGCGCCACGCGCCTTCAGCGTCTTTCTCGACCGCGGCGATCTCCCGGTCGGTGGCGTTGGATGCCCGAACGGTTCGCACCGCGCTCAGAGATCGTTCCACGGCCGCCGCCAGATCGCCGACCTTCTCTTGCTGCTTTCGGCTGGCGACTCGGATGCGACGCGACAGAGTGACGACCGTGACGACGGCGACCGCAATAACGAGCAGGGTGAGGCCGAGTAGCAGCGGGTCGATTATCAGCATGGCGATCAATGCGCCCACGAACACGAGTGAGCCGCCGACGGCATCCACGAGACCCTGGGTGATTACGGCATAGAGCAGCGTGGTGTCGGAGCCCACTCGGGAGACCAGGTCGCCGGTGCGTCTCGTGTCGAATTCGCTGATCGGAAGGCGCAGCATCCGCCGCACGAGTTGACGGCGAGCTGAGAGCACAACGCTTGTGCCGGTGCGCTGCAGGAGATAGTGCTGCACGCCGTTCAGTACTCCGGAGATGACCACGAGGCCGACCAGTGCCCAGACGAGCATTCCGAGGGGGTCGCCGGCCTGCACGACCGTGATCACTTGGCTCACGAGAAGGGGCTGAGCTAGCGACGTGGCTGCCGCCAGAATGCTGAGCGCAACGACGATGCCGAGCACTCTCTTGTGCTCGGCGAGATACGGCCACAACTCGCTGAGCTTTGCTTTGGGGCCGGTGTCGGCAACACGCGAGAACGGGCTGCGGCGTGAGGTATTTGGCGTGCTTGTCATGGTTACTTCAGTATCTCCCGCAGCCGAGCATGGCAAGTACTCCCGCCGGTGTCATCCGTGCTTTCCACCTGCCCCGCCGTCGCCCCGACGGGCTAAGCTCGGTAACCGTGCCAGAGCCCGTAATCACCGCAGCCAACCTCACCAAGAAGTACAAAGACTTCGCTGCCGTCGATGGCATCTCCTTCGAGGTAGCGCCGGGCGAATCATTCGGCCTCTTGGGGCCTAACGGCGCCGGCAAATCGACAACGATGCGCATGGTGGGTGCGGTGTCGACTCGCACCAGCGGGGACCTCCAGATTCTCGGGCTCGACCCGAACGATCACGGGCCAGCGATCCGATCGCAGCTCGGTGTAGTGCCGCAGGCCGACAACCTAGACACCGAACTGCGGGTTCGCGACAACCTTCTGGTCTACGGCCGCTACTTTGGCCTGCCACGCGCCCACGTTGCGGCCCGGGCCGACGAACTGCTTGACTTCGCGCAACTGTCCGACCGCGCGAAGTCGAAGGTCGATGACCTCAGCGGGGGAATGAAACGTCGACTAACCATCGCGCGCGCTCTGATCAACGACCCGCGCATCCTGCTTCTGGATGAGCCCACCACGGGCCTCGATCCCCAGGCTCGCCACATCCTGTGGGACAGGTTGTTCCGCCTGAAGGAGCAGGGCACGACTCTCGTGCTGACCACCCACTACATGGACGAAGCCGAACAACTCTGCGACCGTCTGCTGGTTGTAGACAAGGGCCGGATCATGGCGGAGGGCTCCCCGGCAGCACTCATCCGCGCGCATTCGAGTCGCGAAGTGCTGGAGGTTCGGTTCGGCTCCGAACGCAACACCATGGTCGCCGCCGAGCTCGCCGGCATCGGCGACCGCATCGAGGTATTGCCGGACCGCATACTGATCTACGCCGCCAGCGGCGAAGAGGCTCTCGTCGAAGTAACTCGGCGCGGGCTCGAGCCCATCACCAGCCTCGTTCGACGATCGAGCCTCGAGGATGTCTTCCTCACACTCACCGGTCGGAGCCTTGTCGAATGACGAGCCAGCAGGGCGCCACGCGAATCCTGAGCCCCGAACAAGCTAGCGCTGTGTCGCGACGCTGGGGATTCTGGTTTGTCACCGAGCACAAGATCCGAGCCATGCGTGGCTACGCCGGCTCGATCGCGGCAACCGCACTGGGCACTCCCGTGCTCTATCTCTTCGCTTTCGGCGTCGGACTCGCAACACTCATCACCGAGAACGTCGGTCCGGTTCCCGGCGTCACCTACCTCGAGTTCGTCGCGCCGGCCCTCCTCGCTTCCGCCGCCGTACTCGTGGCGATGGAGGAGTACACGTTCGGCATCCTGCTGGGACTCAAGTGGAATCCGACGTTTATCGGCATGAACGCGGCGCCGATTTCCGGCCGCCAGATCGTCGACGGGGTGATGGTCTTCGTCGCCATCCGGATGGCAATCACCGCGACTCTCTACTACGTCGTGATGGCGATCTTCGGAGCCGTCAGCTCACCGACCGCCGTGCTCACGATCGCCGCCGGGATGCTCGGGGGTTTCGCCTTCGCGCCGGCCGCAGCGTACTCGGCCACGATCACCGAAGACCGCGGTCAGTTCGCCATACTGCAGCGTGTGGTAGTCCTGCCACTGACCCTGTTTAGCGGCACCGTATTCCCGTTGACACAACTGCCCATCTTCCTGCAGTGGATCGGCTGGCTCTCCCCGCTGTGGCACGCCAGCGAGCTGGGCCGTCAGTTTGTTTACGGGCCGAGCGAACCGATCTGGTTGACCGTCATCCACGTCGTCTACCTCGCCGGGCTCGGCATCCTCGGCTGGCAACTCTGTGTGCGAATCGTCACGAGAAGGCTGAACAAGTGAGCATCGCGACAAAGACGCAGACCGCCCGATCGTCGACCATCAGGGCGCTGTACGCCGGAAACGCGAGGGCGGTGCTGGGCCGCGGCCTGCTCGCCACTCGCTCCACCAACTGGATCATTGTTCTTACCGGCGTGTTCGAGCCGATCTTCTACCTCCTAGCGCTGGGCATCGGGTTGGGCAGTTACATCGGCGGTGTAACTGACGCGAACGGCACGGTCATCCCGTATGCCGCGTTCATCGCGCCCGCGCTACTGGCAGTGTCGGCGATGAACGGCGCGGTCTATGACTCGACCTGGAACGTCTTCTTCAAGATGCACTTCGGCAAGCTGTATCAGGGGATGCTCGCAACGAGTCTGGGCCCGCTGGATGTCGCCCTCGGCGAGATCTCGCTGGCGCTGCTGCGCGGTGGGGCGTACGGCATGACCTTCCTGCTGGTCATGCAGGTGCTGGGGCTCAACCTGGGGTGGAGCGCTCTGCTCGCCCTTCCCGCGGTGCTCATAATTGCCTTTGGGTTCGCGAGTTTGGGCATGGGCATAACCAGCTATCTCAAGTCCTTCCAACAGATGGACTGGATCCAGTTCGTCATGCTGCCGATGTTTCTGTTCTCGGCTACCTTTTATCCGATCACGGTGTATCCGGTGGCCATCCAGTGGGTGGTTCAGGCCTTCCCGCTCTGGCATGGCGTGGAACTTGTGCGTGGGCTCACGACCGGCGCACTGACTCCCGCGATGCTCGGGCACCTGCTGTACTTTCTGGTGATGATCGCCGTGGGGCTCTTCTTTACTACTCGGCGCTTGCGAGCCCTGTTCCTCGACTAGAGGTGCGCTACTTCACCTTCTTCACCGGAAGGATTGTCAAACCGCCGATCGCGGCGAAGAACGCGGAGCCGATGAAGAGGGCGGTGAAGCCCGTGCTCGTCGATCCAGTCAGGCCGCCGATCTCGGCGACAATGAACGATCCGAGAAGTGGGGCGACCGCTTGGGGAACGGTGGTCGCGATGTTCATGATGCCCAAGTCCTTGCCACGGGTGTGCGAGTTAGGGAGCACCTGAGTCGCTAGGGCCTGGTCGACGGCCATAAAGCATCCGTAGCCGAGTCCCAGCAGTGCCGCGCCCACCTGCGCGATCGTGATGTCCGGAATGAATGCCAGCAGCAGCGCGGCAAGGCCCTGGAGGTAGGCGGCCGCATACACGAACGGCTTGCGCTGCCCAATCTTGTCGCTGAGCTTGCCGAACCCGAGTGCGGCGATCAGGAAGAAGACGAGGTAGATCACGGTGAGGAAGAGCAGATCATCCTCGGCGGTGTCCGGCCGACCCAGCCCGTAGATGATGAAGAAAAGCAACAGGGTAGTACCCAGAGCGTTGCCGATGTTCACCAAAATACGACTGGTGAGAGTCCAACCGAAGTCGGGAAATTTGGCCGGGTTGATCCAGAACCCCTTGATGAGGATGCCGAGCGAGAACTTCGGGCGAAGCACCTTGGGCAGCACCTCATCGGGCACTACCGCCAGGAACGGGATCACGAGCACAATCAGCAGCACCGCCAGCACCGCGTACCCGACGAGCACCGACAGTCCGAGGGTCAGCACAAGCAGGATGCCCAAGACCGTTCCCACCGCTTGCGGGCCGGCCACCCATCCCGAGACGAAGCCACGCTGGTTCACCGGCACCTGATCGGAGATGGTTGCCGTGAGGCCCGCCGACAGCATGCAGAAGCCGACCAGGGCAAGTGACCAGAAGACCCCGATCCCCACCATCGTCGACTGAAGCCCGAGAAGCACCAGCGAAAGGGCGAAGACCAGCGTTCCTGCGAAGATCCAGGGCCGCCGCCGGCCGAAGCGAGAGGTCGTGCGGTCGGACAGTGCTCCCGTGATCGGGTACGCGAACAGTGCGCACAAGCCAGCGATGCCGGAGATGATTCCGAATGACACGACGCTCTGCAGGCCGTCTTGAGATCCGAGCAGTCCATCGATCTGCTGGGGAAGCAACAGTTGGATGGGCGTCAACTGCGCCATCCAAATGCCGAACCAGGCGGTCGCGAACACGGCAATCCAGCCGCCCGTGACCTTCCTCTTGGGTTCCGCGAACGGGGTGAAGGCCGAGGGCATGGTGGGGATAGTCACCGCGCCAGAGTAGCGCGCCTTCGGCGTTAGGTGCTGGCGTGAATCGCCCGCAGCGCGAGCGCGGTTGCGACGGCCGCCTCGGCCGCTTCTGCACCCTTGTCTTCCTTCGAGCCGGGCAGGCCCGCCCGGTCGAGACCCTGCTGCTCGTTATCCAGTGTCAGCACGCCGAATCCGACGGGCTTGCCGGTCAGAACGCTGACCTGGGTCAAGCCGCTGGTCGCGGCATCCGACACGTATTCGAAGTGCGGAGTTCCGCCACGGATGATGACGCCGAGCGCGACCACGGCATCCGCCCCCGCATCGAGGGCGGCGCGGCTCACGACCGGAAGTTCGAAGCTACCGGGCACACGAATCTCGGTCACGTCGACGCCCGCTTCGGCTAGCGCGCGGTGCGCACCGGCAAGGAGCCCGTTGGTGATTTCTTCGTGCCACTGGCCAGCGACGATGGTGATCTTCAACCCTTTACCATCGGCCTTCAGGGCCGGGGAGCCTGCACCGCTCATGAGGCGAGTCCGTTCTGTCCCAGCAGCAACTGGGCATCAAGGGTTTGCGAATCGGGAAGAACGTGACCCATTCGGTCACGCTTGGCGTTGAGATACGCCTCGTTGTACTCGCCCACCCCGACAACCAAGGGCACGCGGTCGAGCACGGTGATGCCGTGATCGGTGAGCTGACGCAGCTTCTCGGGGTTGTTCGTGATGACCCTCACCGCACTGAGGCCCAGGTCGTTGAGGATCGCGACGGCGGCTCCGTAGTCGCGTCCGTCGGCCGGGAAGCCCAGCGCGAGGTTGGCGTCGAGGGTGTCGAGGCCGTCCTCCTGCAGCCGATAGGCCTTGAGCTTGTTGATGAGGCCGATGCCGCGCCCCTCGTGACCACGCATGTAGATCACGACACCGCCATCGTTCTGGATGGCTTCCAGCGCTGCATCCAGTTGCGGCCCGCACTCGCACTTCTCGGAATCGAACACCTCGCCGGTCAGGCACTCGGAGTGAACGCGAACCAGCGCCCCGTTGGTCGGATTACCGGAGATGATGGCCAAGTGGTCAGCGCCGGTCTGCCGGTCGCGGTAGGCGCGGAAGCGAAAACGCCCGTGCTCGGTCGGCACGGTGGTCTCGACCTCGAAGATCACGCGCGAAGACTCGGGGATTTCGACGGGCATCGGAACGTCGGCGTCGCAGTGCCATTCCTGGAGGTAGGCGATGAGTGCCTCGATCGTCACGACCGGCACCCCCTCGCGCCGGCCGAATTCAAGAATGCCGGGCAGTCTCATCATTTCGCCCTCATCG
>JBBQZJ010000030.1:0-12940 GCA_038207805.1 Actinomycetales bacterium
CGGGTGGACTGCTCCTCCGCGACCCGCAGGGTGTTCTCCAACTTGGTGCCGAGTCCCGCGTAGGTGGGGCTGCCTGTCTCGTCGAGCTCGGCCTGCAGATCTTCATTTACCGCGAGGAGTCGTTTGACCTCTTTGGCGGCATCCGCCCTCTCGCTATTGGCCTTGATGATCTCGGAACGCAACTGGAGCAGGGCTTGATCGACTTCGTCTTTGCGATATCCGCGCATTTCGGTCGAAAAATCGATGTCGTCGGCAGCCATGATTTCTCCTTGCAAATTGTGAGGACCTTCAGAAGTTTAGCGTGGCCATTCCCAGTGCTTTCCCAGTGCCAAGGTTAGGATCACCACCGCTCGACCGGCTATTCTTGACTGTCTTTGTTGTTGCCATTCTCGAGTTCTTCGGGAGCCCCTCTTCTCGTCCCTAGTGCGAGCGGCCGAATTCCATCGGCGGAGGGTGCCCACTTACCCCCAAGGGCCGGGCAACACGAAAGGAGTATCTCGTGCGACTTGTACTCGCCATCATCAGCTTCGTTGCCGCAGCGCTCATGATCGGCACCGGCATCGCCCAACGGACGATCTTTGCCGAGCCCGACAAGGTCACAGTCAGCACCGTGGTGTCGTCCGACGCGCCGATCACTGTCATCGATGGCGCGGCCCTCAACGCGTTTGCGGGCAGCCAGACCCTCACTGTGCAGGGTGACGGTGATGTGTTTGCCGGGTACGGCCGCACAACGGACGTGATCGCGTGGGTCGGTGATGCCAGCTACAACCAGCTGACCATTGACCCCGAAACCGGTGAATTTGTGACGACCGCCGTTCGCGGTTCGACAACCGAGACCCCCGACCCCAACGGATCCGATCTCTGGCTCGACGACTATGTGAAGAACAAGACGCTGACACTGACCGTCAACGTGCCCGACTCCATCTCGATGATCATCGCTTCCGACGGCGTGAAGCCGGCGCCGGCAGACATCGGTCTGTCGTGGCCGATTGACAACTCGACCCCGTGGGCCGGTCCACTTATGGTGGGCGGCGCAATCGTTCTGCTCATCGGACTCGGGTTCTTGCTGTGGGCCATCCACCACATGCGCTCATTCCGCGGACCTCGTCGCAAGATGCCGAAGGTTCCCAAGACCCGGGTGTACAAGACACCCCGCACGTCTCACGCAACCCAAGGCGCCACCAAGAGTCCCGTCAAGGGGCGTCGACGGGGCATGGTCGCCGTTCCGATCGTGCTCGCAGGCGCGCTGACACTGAGCGGTTGCAGTGCCGACTTCTGGCCGTCGGCCGGCAGCGCGGCCGCGCCCACCCCGACCGCGACGGGGTCCATCGAAGCACAACTCGATCCACCGGCAGTGACCGTGAGGCAGGTCGAGCGCATCGTTGCCAAGATCGGGGCCGTCGCCGAAAAGGCCGACGCCGACCGCGATGCCGAACTGCTGGCGACGCGCTTCGACGGTGCGGCCCTGGAGTTACGGCTCGCGAACTACACCATCCGCGGCAACGACCCAGCGGTTGCGGCCCTGCCGGCGATTCCCGCCGGGCCGGTCAAGCTGACGCTTCCCCAGCAGACCGACATCTGGCCTCGCGCAGTACTGGCCATCATTCAGGATGATAACGACGCAACGATTCCCCCGGTCGCGCTCATGCTCGAGCAACAGGATGCTCGCTCGAACTACAAGGTCATGTACGCCATCACACTGGAACCGTCTGCCGTCCTCCCGGATGTCGCACCGGCCAGCGTGGGCGCCGCTCGACTCCTGCCCAATAGCGGATTGCTCAAGCTCACCCCGGACGACGCGGCAATGGCGTACGGCGACATCCTCGAGCAAGACGTCGACAGCGATGCCTACCTCGACTTCGAGGCGGAGGGTGACAGCCTGCGTCAAGCGGTCGGGCTGGCCTACAAGCAACAGGTACGAACCTCGCTTCCGGCGACGGCAACCGCGGCGTTCGCCCATCTGCTCGGCCCCGCCAAGTCAATCTCCCTGGCAACAAATGACGCCGGAGCGATCGTCGCCGTCAACTTGTACGAGACGACGACTGTGACGCCGGTCGAGGCCGGGGCAGCGGTTAACCCGACCGGACAAGTCAAGGCACTCTCGGGGCTCGCGATCAGCACGAAGGGCCTGATCGCCACCTACAGCGATCAACTGCTCTTCTATGTTCCGCCCACCGGCAGCGGTGGCAAGATAGTGCTGCTCGGTTACAGCGTAGGACTCGTGAAAGCATCGGAGATCGGATGACCAACGCCCCCATCGGAGCCCCCAACCTTCGCGGCGCGGTCGACCTGAGCTCACTCGTGCGACCTCCGGCGGCTGCGCCCGGAGCACCCGATGCGGCCCGTGCGGCCACCGCCGGGGTCGTGCAGTCGGGCTCTGATGCCACTTTTACCGCGGTCCTCGACCTCTCGGCATCGGTTCCTGTCATCGTGGAGTTCTACGGTGCGGGCATCCAGCCGACACTGGGTTCGATTGTTCGTCAGTTTGGTGGTCGTCTCGTTCTCGTCACCGTCGACGGCACGACTAACCCCCAACTGGTTGCCGCGTTTCAGGTGCAGGAGGTGCCCGCGGTTGCCGCGGTCATCGGGGGTCGCCCGATTCAGCTGTACACGGGCGCGATGCCGGAAGCCGAGCTGCGAACCTTGCTCGATCAAGTGCTCGCGCTGGCAGCCCAGGGTGGGGTGACGGGCACGGTGCCGGTGGGTGACATGACCGACGACCCCGCCGAAGCGCCTGAGCCGCAGGAGGAACCTCTTCCACCGCTTCACCAGGAGGCCTACGACGCCATCGTCGCCGGCGACTTTGCCGCGGCGATCAAAGCGTACGAGACGGCCATCGCACAGAATCCCAGAGATCAGTTAGCGGTTGCGGGTCTGGCGCAGGTGTCGCTGCTGGCGCGACTCGAGGGCACGACGGCCGATGCAATGCGGGCGGCAGCGGTATCCGCACCGGGCGACGTGGGGGCACAGCTCGCCGTCGCAGATCTCGACGTGAGTGGAGGACACCTCGAGGATGCCTTCGGTCGTTTGCTCAACCTGTTCGCTTCGCTCGACACCACCGGCCGGAACGCCGTGCGCGCTCGCTTGCTCGAGTTCTTCGAGATCGCTGGAGCCGACGACCCTCGCGTGACAGCAGCGCGACGCAGGCTCAGCGGTCTTCTGTACTAGCATGACGCTCCTACGACAGACCCCCAATGACAGCGTCTTGGTGCGCCCAACAGCGGGCCAACTGGACGTCTGGAGTCGGGTAGCCGGTCTCGGTGTGCCGGTGGGCCTCGTAGCGGGGCTCGTGCCGTCGCTGGTTTTCGGGATGACGGGATCCTGGAGCACAGTCATGCTCGCCGTGCTCGTTTTTGGTCCGGCGGTAGGCTCGACGATCTGGGGAATCCGCTCGGTTCAGGCAGCGAAACGGGAGAAAGCAGCCGGATACTCGACGATGTTCGACTTCGCCGGTTACGAGTTGCGCGACCCGCGCACCCTCAGTGTTTTGCGGGAGCGAGACGTGAAGCCCAGCGGAACGGTGCATCGCTCGCTCTTGCGTTCCATGCTGACGGTTAGGCCGGGCACTCTGCTTGCGAAACGCTTCGACGACGACGACGACAAGCTCGACGACGACAACGACAACGACGAGCTCGACCGGCAATGGTCATGACTTTGGCTTAGCGCCGAGGGGTCAGCCAGACGGCTCCCAGCGGCGGGAGGGTGACTTCGACCCAGGCCGGTCGGCCCCCCCACGACTCGTCGAGTGCGGTGACCGAACCGTAGTTGCCGACGCCCGACCCGCCAAACTCGGTCGCGTCAGTGTTGATGACCTCGTCCCACACTCCGCCGAACGGTAGCCCGACCCGGTAGGGCCCGACCGGGTTGCCGCTGAAGTTAAACAAAGCAACCAGCGGCGAGCCCGACGACGACCATCGAATGAACGCGAGCACGTTTTGGGTCGAATTGCCGCCATCCAGCCACTCGAAACCAGCCTCGGTGTTGTCTTGTTCCCACAGGGCGGGCGTGGCGCGATAGGTGCGGTTGAGCTCGCCGACGAGGTGCTGAAGCCCGCGGTGTACTGGCTGGTCGAGAATCCACCAGTCCAGGCCGCGTTCTTCGCTCCACTCCGAGGGCTGACCGAACTCGCTGCCCATGAACAACAGTTGTTTGCCGGGGTGGGCCCACATGAATGCGAGATACACGCGCACGTTGGCCAGTTTTTGCCACTGATCGCCAGGCATCTTGTGAAGCAGTGAGCCTTTACCGTGCACGACCTCATCGTGACTAATCGGCAGCATGAAGCTCTCGCTGAACGCGTAAAAGAACGAGAACGTCATCTCGTTGTGGTGGTACGAGCGGTGCATCGGGTCTTCCTGCATGTACTGCAGGGAGTCGTGCATCCAGCCCATATTCCACTTGAGACCGAAGCCGAGCCCGGATGCCGCGGTCGGCTTGGTGACGCCCGGCCACGAGGTTGACTCCTCGGCAATCATGATAATGCCGGGGTTGCGCCTGTACGCCGTCGCGTTGACCTCCTGGAGCAAGCTGATCGCTTCGAGGTTCTCGCGACCGCCGAACTGGTTGGGCAGCCACTGTCCGTCTTCCCGCGAGTAATCGAGGTAGAGCATGCTGGCTACCGCATCGACTCGCAGCCCATCGATATGGAACTCTTCGAGCCAGTACAGCGCGTTGGCGACGAGAAAGTTGCGCACCTGCGACTGCCCGAAGTTGAAGATCAGGGTTCCCCAGTCCAACTGCTCGCCACGGCGCGGGTCGGAGTGTTCATACAAAGGCTCACCGTCGAACTGCGCCAGGGCCCACTCGTCTTTGGGAAAGTGCCCAGGAACCCAGTCCATGAGCACTCCGATGCCGGCATCGTGTAGTCGGTCGATGAGGTATTTAAGGTCGTCGCCGTGGCCAAAACGGCTGGTCGGGGCGTAGTAGCCGGTGACCTGATAACCCCAGGACCCTCCGAATGGATGCTCCGCGAGCGGCATGAACTCGACGTGCGTGAATCCCAGTTCTGTCACGTAGTCGATCAGTTCGTTGGCCAGAGATCGGTAGTCGAGCCCCGGTCTCCAGGAGCCGACATGCAGCTCGTAGACACTCATCGGGGAGTTGTGCGGGTCGGTCGCCGCGCGCCGCGACATCCACTCTGCGTCGTTCCAAGAGAAGAGCGTCTGTCCCACCTTCGACGCGGTCGCCGGCGGAATCTCGGTGTATCTCGCCATCGGATCGGCCCGGGTGACCCACTGGCCAGCCGCAGTGAGGAGCTCGAACTTGTAGGCGCTCCCCGGTTCGAGACCGGGGATGAACAACTCCCACACCCCGTTGTCGTCGAGGCGGCGCATGGCGTGACCGACCCCGTTCCAGTCGTTGAAGTCGCCAACGACGCGCGCGGCTCGGGCGTGCGGGGCCCAGACCGAGAACGACGTGCCGACGACATCCTCGTGGGGACGAAAGTGTGCGCCCAATACATGCCACAGTTGCTCGTGCCGACCCTCGGCCCACAGGTAGAGGTCGATCTCGCCCACCGACGGAACAAAGCGGTATGGTTCGTTGGCAGTCCAGGTCGGCCCGTTCTCGTATGCCGTCTCGATCACGTAGGCCTGGCCGGGGTCGGGCGCCCAACCCTGCCACAGCCCCCGATCGAGATGCTCGAGCGCAAGCCGAGAACCGTCTGCCCGCACTGCCGTGACCGACGCCGCCAGCGGGCGGATGGTTCGAATGACCCATCCACCGTCGATCGGGTGCTGGCCCAGGGTGGCGTGCGGCTGAGGATGGGCACCGCCGACGAGGGCGGCGATGTGATCGGGATGCAGGTCGGGTAAGACACGTGCGGCCGAGGGGACCGGAGCCTTTTTGTTGCTCTTCTTCTCGGCCACGGCTAGCGTCCCTTCGAGACGGGGTGCTGAACGTGCACGATGTGCACGGGCTCGCTGAACGAGTCCAGGCGCACATAGTTGTCGCGGCCCCACGTGAATTCGGCACCGGTGATCAGATCGCGCACCGTAAATGTGGCATCCGCGGCCAATCCAATCTTGGTCAGGTCGAGGTGAATGATCGTCTCGCGCACCGAGTGCGGGTCGAGATTTGCGACCACGATAATGGCATCGTCCGTGCCCGCATCGGAGTGCTCGGCGGCGAGGTACTTCGTATAGACCAGAATCGAGTCGTCATCGCTCCAGTGCACGTCAAGGTTGCGCAGTTGGCGTAATGACGGATGTGCGGCCCGGATGAGGTTGAGCCGGGTCAGGTACGGAGCCAATGACGTGCCAGCCTTCTCGGCCGCCGCCCAGTCACGCTGCTTGTATTCGTACTTCTCGTTGTCGATGTTTTCTTCGCTGCCGGGTCGCGCTACGTGCTCGAACAACTCGTAGCCCGCGTAAACGGCCCAGTTTGGGCTGGCCGTCGCGGCGAGTGCCGCTCGAATCTTGTAGGCCGGTCGACCGCCGAACTGCAGGAACTCGGTGAGGATGTCGGGGGTGTTGACGAACAGGTTGGGCCGTAGAAACGCGGATGTCTCGTGCGAGATCGAGTCGAAGAACTCGGCAAGCTCCTCTTTTGTGTTGCGCCAGGTGAAATAGCTGTATGACTGTTGGTAGCCGACCTGAGCGAGGGAGCACAGCATCGCCGGTCGGGTGAATGCCTCGGCGAGAAACACGACATCCGGAAATTCGGTATAGATGTCGTGCAGCAGTCGCTCCCAGAAATTCAGGGGCTTGGTATGTGGGTTATCGACTCTGAAGATTCGAACTCCGAGACCGATCCAAAACCTCAGCAGGCGCAGCACTTCGGCGCGAATCCCGTCGGGATCGTTGTCGAAGTTCACCGGGTAGATGTCCTGATACTTCTTCGGGGGGTTCTCGGCGTACGCAATCGACCCGTCGGACAGCGTTGTGAACCACTCGGGATGTTCGCTGACCCACGGATGGTCAGGGGAGCATTGCAGCGCAAAGTCGAGGGCGATCTCGATGTGGTGCTTTCTGGCGGTGGCGAGAAAGTAGCTGAAGTCTTTGATGGTTCCGAGGTCGGGATGCACGGCGTCGTGCCCCCCGTCGGCCGAGCCGATCGCCCAGGGCGAGCCCGGGTCGCCGGGCTGGGTCACCAGAGTGTTGTTGGGACCTTTACGAAACGCCTGGCCGATCGGATGAATCGGCGGTAGGTAGACAACGTCGAAGCCCATCTCGGCCACCCCGGCGAGGCGTTTCGCCGCGGTACGGAAGGTGCCGCTCGTCCACGTGCCGTCTTTCGCGCGCTTGGCGCCCTCGCTTCGGGGGAAGAACTCGTACCAACTGCCCACGCCAGCGCGCTGCCGCTCGACGCGCAAGGCAATCGGCTCGCTTCGCGTTGTGAGGCTCGCGAGAGGCTTCGCGTCGACCGCCGTGGTGAGCTGGGGGTCCAGGGCAATGGCGAGCTTTTCGGTGGCGCTGACTGCGGGATCGGCGAAGGCCCTGGCGGCATCCACCACGACTTTGCGGCTTCCCGCTCGATCGAGCAGGAGGCGACCCATGGTGATCATCAGGTCGACGTCGACTCGGGCGGGAATCTTGATTTCGGCGTTGTGCAGCCAGGTCGCCCAGTCGTCGGCGTAGGCCTCGACCTGCCACGTCCACTCGCCCTCGGTGTCGATGCGCACCTGCACTCCCCAGCGGTCCGTTCCGCGCTCTCGGGCGTGCATTCGGTGCACCGTCGTGTGGCCGGCGGGATCCGTGAGCAGCAAGCGAACGCCGAGGAGGTCGTGGCCCTCTCGGAAGACGGTGGCCGCAAACGGAACGACCTCGCCAGCGAACGCCTTGGCGGGCCACAGTGCGCCGGGCTGTTGGGGCGCCACGTCACGGATGGGGATGCGACCCAGCTTTGCTTCGAACTCGTTAGCCACCATTCGACCGTACCGCGTTTGCGGTCACTGACCCTAGAGCCCGCACACCTAGGGTTCGCAAATGGGGTGCACATCATGTCGGCACAGATGCCGACTAATTGTGTACCCCGGAGTGGGGATTACTGTCGCGCCGTGGGCAACGTACTGTGCTTTCTGGGGGAGAAATTCACAGTCTTTGGGCGGCACCTAGCAACCGGCTTCGCTGTTGATTACTTCCGGCTAGAAGCACACGGAAACAACACACACATATCGACCCGAACGGAGTTCGCCACCTTGGCGGATTCCGAGTCCGGGCAGGGGAACGTCTTCGGCGCGCCCTCGCGCGGGCCCACCGGCGCTTAACGGCGTCGGCACGAAGTCTGCGGTGCCTCGGCACCCTTCGAAAGGAACATTATGAACAAGCTCATCAAGGGTGCGATCGCCGCAGCTGTCGGAATCGCCCTGCTCATGGGTGGCGCGTCCACCCTCGCCTTCTGGAACGACTCGGCGAGCATCCCTGGCGGAACGATCAGCGCTGGAACGTTGTCGATCGCAGCTCCGAGCACTGTGCCGGCGACCGATGGCTGGAAGAGTGGGTCGACCGCGATCGCCAACATCTCGAGCTTCCGCATCGTGCCAGGCGACACCATCACCTACACGAAGACCTTCAACGTCACCGCAACGGGTAACAACCTGACCGCCACCGCCGCACTCACCGGTGGTTCTATCACGGCTGCGACAACGGGCGCAGCAGATGTCGCTCTCGCGAGCTACCTGACCAAGACCGCGACCTTCACTGTCGGTGGCGTCACCACGACAACGGTCAACGCCTCCGCAGGCACGCAAACCGTGGTCGTCACCACGAGCCTGACCTTCCCGAATGGGACAGCAGCGAACGACAACCAGGCCAAGCTCGGCTCGGTCAACCTCGCTGCATTCACCATCGCGCTTACTCAGAACTAGCTCACCAGCGGGGTGCGTGGCGGGAAACCGCTGCGCACCCCGTGTTCTTCTGCTTCAACACCGAACCACCCGAAAGGCGGTGATTTCGTTGGCATCCTCACCAGGCTCGTTCGCGGTTCTGCTGACCGCCGTGCCCCGAAATCGCCCCCACGTCGTTTTCCGGGCCATCGCCCTCGTGACCGCGACTCTGCTGGTCTCGATCCTCGTCGGCGCTCTCGGGGCTGGCGGCACCTACGCGTTTCTCAGCGCATCGGCCGCCGGGACCCCGGCCGCCACTCTCACTGCGGGCACCGCGACACTCTCCGTTAGCGCTGGTGCGCAGAACTTCAGCAACATTGCTCCCGGCCAGACCCGCACCGGGCTCTTCACTATCACCAATGTTGGGGACGTGCCACTCAATCTGAGCATTAGCTCAATCGTCGGCCCGTCTACCGCCAACGGTCTCAGCGCGACCATCGGCGACTCGACCTGCGGCGGCACCCAGTACAGCCTGGGATCATTCGCACCGACCCCCCTGGCGACCGGTGCATCGACAACGGTGTGTCTCACCGTGATGATGGCGCTCAACGCTCCGAACTCGGCGCAATGGACGTCGACGGCGATCGCGGTCCAGATTCTCGGGACGCAGTCATGAGCGCCTGGGCTCGGCCCAACCGCGTTGTGATCCGGCCGTATTCGCTCTGGCGGCTCGGCGCAACAGTTGCGATCGCGACAGTTCTAGCGCTGACCTCGACGGTCAGCTTCGCCGCGTTCACGACGGGTGGAGCGATAACTGCCGGCGCCACATCGGCCGGACTCCGATTCACTACAACCGGACTCGGCAACCTCGCCACCACCTATACCTCCAGCCTCAGGACCTCGAACGCGTGGGTCACGGTCTCCAACACGGGAGCGCTGCCGATCACTCTGAGCGGGTTGACAGTGACCAACTCGGGCGTCGAGGCTCTCGCTGCAGCGTTGCAACTTGGGCTCTGGGCGAGTTCCACCTGCGCCTCCAGGGCACCTGCGACCGCTTTCACCACCACTCTCGGTTCGGGCGCCAAGACGATCTCGTCCAGTTATGCGTTTACAGTGCCGGCTGGCGGATCGATCCAGCTCTGTTCCGACACCCAACTGCTGGGAAGTCTCGGCGCGTCCGCCACTCAGACCGTCTCGTCGACGATTGTTCTTACTGCAGCGGCTTCGACCGGATCCTGGACCACTACTGACACTTCGGTTCACGTCGTCTCCTTCTCGGCCAACCCGACCTCGGTGACCTGCAGGCCCGGCGGCGGCTATGTTCTGGCGGGAGTGACCTACTCGACTGTGATCATCACGTGGCTTGAGCCAGACCAGCAGACAACCGGCTACCAGATTCTGGTCAACGGCGCCCTCGTGGCGAGCACCAACAAGCAGGCCCGCTCGTACGAGCTCGACAGCCGGTGGGTTCAGGGCACCGGCCAACTCGCCGTCACCATTGTCGCGACGAAGGGCAACTCGGAAGTTACAACCGAAGCGGGCTACATCGTCTCGACGGCGGGGCCAGCTGCGAGAAATATCACCTGCGGATGAACGTCGTCTTGAATGCCGCGGCGCGGGCTGGACTGTTCTTCGGAGCGGTCCTGGTGGCCACCTGCGCCCCGCTCCCGTTCGCGTCAGCAGCGCTTGCGACGACCGGGGGTGAGGCCGAAGTGAGTAGCGACGGCGAAACCTACGGCCCTGCCTTTCCGGGCACGCTGTTCGGACCTACCACCCTCATCCCCGGAGGTTCGGAAACGGCCACACTCTGGGTGCGCAATCCAACTTCAGCTGACGCCTACTTGCGTGTCGCGCTCGGCGACCTGGTCGTCACTGACCTTGCTTTTTCCAACGCGTTGTCACTGCGTCTGGCGGTCGCGGGTACCGACGTAAGCACGCCACTGAATTCGGTCGATGGCTGCGAAGTGCTGGCCAATGGAGTACCGCTCGGTGCTGGCGATACCGTACCGATCACCGTGGTGGTCAGCCTAGGCAGTCTGGATGGCACGCAGGGCCAAGGTGGCCGAGCCGACTTCACTCTCGGGGTGACGTTGAGCGAGGTCGCCCTGACCACGCCGGAGTGCACGCCGCCATCCATCTCAGTCCCGGGAACGCCGGGCGCATCCGAGCCACCTGGGTCGACCGATGCTGCGCGCAGCGTCGATTCGTCGGCCACCGGGTCGCAGGCCGGCTTCGAGCGCGGCATCAATAAACCATTCAGAGGGCCGCTATCAGACTTCAATACTTCTCCCCTGAATCATGCATTCCTGATCCTGCTCATCGGCTCGACGCTGGGCCTGGGCGCCGGATGGGTTATGGCCATGCGCAAGAAGCGTCCAGCGCACCCACATCCGTTCCGCGCTTACTCCGCCACGACACCAGGAGGTCTCCGATGACCGCGCTAGCGACACAATCACCACACACGCCCAGGGAGAGTGCGGACCGGGGGCTCATAGCGGCCACCAAGCCGGCAGAGCACGGCATCCTGCACTACATTGGACTGGGTCTCAGCGGGGGACTACTCGGTCTCATGCTGTTGCTCGCCGCCGCCGTGATCGTTGTGCCGGCAGTGACGGGGTCGACGGCGTACACCGTTCTTACCAGTTCCATGGAGCCGAAATTGCCACCGGGAACCCTCATCGTCGACCGGCCGGTGGTGACCGAGGACATCCGAGTCGGCGATGTCATCACCTATCAGCTCGAGTCGGGCAAACCGTCGGTCGTCACACACCGGGTTTCAGCGATCACCACAACGGACACCGGAGCCAAACTGTTCACGCTCAAGGGCGACAACAATTCGCAGCCCGACGCCGACCTAGTTCTGCCCGCCCAGATTCGCGGCACGCTCTGGTACAGCGTGCCGCTCGTTGGTTGGGTCAATGTTCTCGTGAGCGGTCCGGCTCGCGGCTGGGTCATCCCGGTACTAGCGGGTGGTCTGTTTGCCTACGCCGGCTTCATGGGCGCAAGCGCACTGGCAGGCCATCTGACGAAGCGGCGGGATACGGTCGCGGCGCGCAACCAATCCGACCTGCCCTAGTGTTATCGGGTGAAGGCGATACGACGATTTACCGTTCGAACTGTACTTCCGGAGTCGCTCGCCGCTCTTGATGAACTCGCGACCAATTTGCGCTGGTCTTGGCACGAGCCGACCCGCGAGCTATTCCGGTCCATCGACGATGCGGCGTGGGAGAAGTCGGCCCACGACCCCATCGCCATGCTTGGCGCGGTCGAGCCCGAACGCCTCACCACGCTCGCGAAGGATGCCGCCTTCGTCGGTCGCGCAAACGACCTGCGGTCCGATCTGCGCGCGTACCTCACCGAGCCGCGGTGGTACCAGGGTCTGGATGACGCTCCCGCCGCGATCGGGTACCTGTCTCCGGAGTTCGGAATCGCAGAAGCGCTGCCGCAGTACTCCGGTGGTCTCGGAATTCTCGCGGGGGATCACCTCAAGAGTGCAAGCGATCTCGGTGTACCGATAATCGCTGTCGGACTGTTTTATCGATCCGGCTACTTCAGGCAGGCAATCTCGCGCGAAGGCTGGCAGCTGGAAAGCTACCCTGTGCTCGACCCAGACGGGCTACCCCTCACGGTGCTGCGGCACCCCGACGGGCGTGCCGCCAACGTGGTACTTGCCCTGCCGGGAGATCGAGCGCTGCACGCGCGGATCTGGCAGGTATCGGTGGGGCGAGTTCGGCTCCTGCTTCTCGACACCGATATTCCCGACAACGAGGATGCTTTGTGCAGCGTCACCGACCGCCTCTACGGAGGCGGAGGCGAACACCGGCTCCTCCAGGAACTCCTGCTGGGCATTGGCGGAGCTCGGGCGATCAAGACGTATTGCGAACTGACCGGGTCGCCCGTTCCCACGGTGTTTCACACCAACGAAGGCCACGCAGGGTTCCAAGGTTTGGAACGAGCGAGCGATCTGATCGGCGCAGGACTCTCCTTTCCCGCGGCATTGCAAGTCGTGCGTGCAAGCACCGTCTTCACAACCCATACTCCGGTGCCAGCGGGCCCCGAGACGCTCGCCGAAATCCGCAAGGACTGGGCCCATGGGCAAGACATCAAGCTGATGTTTCAGGACGAGGCGCGCTTCGGACGCATCTCGGACGTGCGTCGCTGCTGGGCACCCAGGCC
>JBBQZJ010000031.1:0-12759 GCA_038207805.1 Actinomycetales bacterium
GAGAACGCTGCACCGAGAGCGAGAAGTACGGGTACCGCAATGATCCAGGTCTGCCACCGACCCCATCGGGAACGGACCCAGCGCAACGCAAGCGCGGCGATAACCAGCCATTGCAGCCAGAAGAACGCCACGAATAACTGACCGGGATCAGGTGCCATTGCGAACTCGGCCGGATCCAGGACCGCGCTGGTGAACACCGGCGCGGGGGTTTCAAAGGTTTTGCTGACGAGCGTCGCGTCAACGTGCAACGCTCCCGAGGGCGCCAATGGAATACCGTCGGCCGTGATCAGTTCGAGCCGACCCTCGCCGGGCTCGAGCGGCTCGGGGAGTGGGTCACCCTCTTGACGCACGCTGAGAACGGAAAAGGTACTCGTTCCTTGGCCGGTGAGTACTTCAATCTTGTCGCCGGGCACCACCTGCCAGAGTGAGCCAAACGGCCCGCCATAGGTGGCTTGCCTGCCCATCACGATGCTGGTGCCGGCTTGGCCCGGCATGACGGTGTCGCGGCGGTGACCCGGGCCCGCGGTGAGAACCTCACCCGTGCTGCCCTGAACAAACACCTCGCTAATGCCCAGTCGTTCGATTGTGATCAGGCCCACCGCCGTACCGTCGGGCACGAGAACCTTGTTGACATCCAGCTGACCCAGTGGCGCGGTCGCGAGCGCGAGCTCGGTGCGCAGCTCTTGGTAGAGCGCAAACTGAGATCGGGCGTGCTGCAAGGTACCGACCAGGGTCACGTGCGCCACAAATCCAACGAGTAAAGCCGACAGCACCAGCCAGACCACACCGACCCACCACCGAATGTCTTTGGGTCCCGGCGCCGAGCGCGCAGTCGACCGGTCGGGGCGGCTGGGCCGCAGCCAGGCGGGCCACTGCACGCCGCCCCGCGACGGGGCCGGAACCGGTGTGACAACGGCACGGGCGGCGTCGTGGTCGTTTGTGCGCACCAGAGTGCCTGGACTCGTCATGGCGCGACATCCCCGTCGATCGGTGCACGAAATGATGCAGCAATCGCGCCGCGGAATTGAAACAAGAGCCCGGCCACGGCGGCGAATAGTGCGCCCGCGACTGCCAGTAACCACCATTGCTGCCACGGGGGAACCTGTACGGCCTCCGACACCACGGTCAAGGTGTGATTAGCGATGACGCCCGAATCCCACCCCGCCGCCTCGAGCACGTGCTGACCGGGCCTCGTGTCTGCAGGGATGCGCAGCCGGGCAATGAGTGCGCCGCGAGAGTCGGCCGAGAAGGTGCCAATGCTCACGGCACCCCGGTAGAGCACGAGCTCCACATTCTCGCCGGGCGTATAGCCCTCGGCACTGGCGACAATCCACTCTCCGGCCGCGACGATGTCGGCTCCAACACCGAGATCGGGCGCGTCCTTTTCGGGCGCGGTGGCTGGCACGAAGCCGCCGACCGGAGGCCCGGTCTGCGATGGGGCAGGCGTCGGGCTCTCGGTCGGTTCCACTGTCGGAGTCGGGGTGGGCTCGTCGATCGCCCATGCTGGTGTGGCCACGGTAGCCGCCGCGACGATCAGCAGACCGACCGCGACGGTTCTGGCTCGACGGGCAATATATGAGCGGCTCATGATGCCCGACCGCCTGCCGTCACTTCGGACCGGTGTGCGCGGGTGGCCGCGTCGATGTCCCCGTAGAGCCGCTGTCTCGACCAGACTTGGAAGCGCCGGGCCAACAGGGCAGCAAGAAGTACGACGCCGACGAGGATGACGGTCGCCCAGGAAACTGCGGGAGTCACGGTCGTGGCGGTCGCCGCATCAAAATCTGAATCAAGCGTGGTATCGATCACCTCAGGCGCCGCCGACTCCAGCGGAATCGGCGTTGCCGTTTGCGCGCCCACGGTCGGCTCCGGGACCGGTTCACGCTTCGCCTCCGGCGCGTCCGACGTAACTGCTATGTCCGACCAGATCACGGCGGCCGGGAAAACACTCTCCCACTCTGCCGACACACGAACGCGCTGACCCGGCAAAAGCTCCTGCAGGGGGTCGACTTGCCTCTCGCCGAGTGTGACGCCCGCGACGCCAGTCAAGGCGACACTGGGGTAGGCATCCACCACCAAGTTTCCGTTGTTGGTGAGGTCGAACTCGATAGCGAACGTTCCGGGCGCAAATGGTAGGAGGGATGCCGAATAGTCCGTTCGGATGTTGGAAATCGACACCGAGGAGAATATGTCGCCCAGCACCGTCAGATAGACCCGGGTCGCCACCCGGTGCTCGAGCCGCGAGGGATCGGCGAGCGAGGCTCCCGCCAAGGTCGCGACGATCCCGGCGAGATGGTTGCCCGGGGTCGCGTCAGAGGGGATGACGATCGAGAACGGAATGGAGGCTTGGCTGCCGGGCTCGAGAGTGATCTCATCGACGGAGGTGGTAATCCACGAACCGGCGTCCGATTGAGTCCGTGTGCTGTCAGCCAGGCCCAGTGCTCCGGTGTCAGAATCGTTGATCGCGTCGGCCGCCGAGATCGCGAACGTTGCCGCGACGGTACCCCGGTTGGTTACCACCACCGTGTCGACCACTTGGGTACCGGGCTTTTCGGTGAAGTCGAATGACTCGCGAGCGCCGTCGTCAGTTGAGGATGGCGTCACGCTCCACGTGACCGTTCCCTCGTCGGTCGGGTCGGCCGCCTCGGCCGAGGCGGAACCGGCTGCGGCCATTCCCGACGTCGCAGCAACGATCGCAAGAATCGCGAGAAGGCGATGTTGTGGTCGTTGCACGGGGTAAGCCAATCAGGGTCGGGAAAGCAGGATATGAATCGGAGGTGTACTACGCCTGTACTGGCTAGAAGAGTGTGATCGTGATGGTCCGCGGCCGTTCCGCAGCCTGCGAGCCCGGCCGAGCCGCCGGCTCGACTCTGGCAGTAACGTTCGTGGGGGTTGTGTCACCGGGTTTACCGGCAGCGAGTTCAGCGATTCCACCAGTTGCGGGGGAGCTCGGTGGCAGAGCAATTCCTGATCCCGAAACACCGGCGGTCCAGCCGAATGTGCCGCCGGCCGCGCTGCCCGCATTGACCTGGCCGGTCAGAGTCCACGGAAGGGAGGATGCTGGCCGTCCATCGACAACCGAAACACGCACCGTCGCCGAATCGTCCCCTGGTTGCGCTTCCTCCATCGCCAGATCACTGAACGACACGGATAGCGAGACACCCCCTGGGCCAGGTGGCGCGGCGGAAATCGCCGGGGGCGGCAGCACGAACCCGACATTCACGGTCGCAGGATCGGATGTGGACCCTCGGTCCCCGGAGTTGCTCGGCGTAAATTTGGCGGTGTAGGTATGGTCACCGTTGGGCACGCCGACCACGGTCACGGCACCGACCGCGGCGGCAACATCTACCGTGCCGACCTGCGTCGTCCCCTCGAAAAATTGAATCACTCCCGTGGCGTTCAGGGCGGGTGACCCGCTCTCAGCATCCTTCACCGTCGCGCTGAGTGTCACGCTACTTCCCGAGGATGCGGCCGAAAGCGAAACCGAACTTTTTAGCTTCGCCAGCACAACTTGCCACTCGTCAGTGGCTGCATCGAAGGTCAGGTCGAGACTCAGGTAGGGGTCGGTGGTTCGATCGGGCGACGTCGCGGAGGCAAAGTAGTAGAACCGCAACTCGAACGGGCCGCTACGCAGCGGAGTCGAAATCTCGCTGAGCTTCTTGTTGCTCACGTAGTTGTTGGTCGGGATGATCGATCGGTCCATGAACGCCGGGTTACCGTTGAGCCCGCTGGCCCCAGCGGTCACGGCCATGGAGGCGTTTCGCGCGTTGGAGATCGAACCCAGTTCGACGCCGTCCTGGTAGACAAAGGTGCCCCCGAGCGCGGTGTACGGGGCCGTGGCACCGACGCTGGCCGCGATGCTGTCGAGGAAGTACTCGTCGGTGACCGCATTGCCACTGGTGGGGGTGACGGTCATCGTGCCCGCAATCGCATCCGCTCGTGCTGACGCGTCGGTGATGACTCCCCCGGCACCCGCCCCAAGGAGTGCCGCGACAGCGGCCGCGACAGCGAAAACTGAGGTTCTGGATCTCATGCCTGCTGACTTTCCTAGTGAAACATGGTGAGGCGGGGCCGCTCCCGAGGGAAGCGGCCCCGCTGTGTCGCGCCGAGCTACTCCGTTATGGCGTGCAGGAGGTGAGGCTGGCCACCGCCGCGCTGAGGGCGGATGTTCCGCCGAGCAGCACCACAGTGTCGGCATCCAGCGCGGTTATCGCATCGAGCACCGCTTGTGGAACACAAGTGGGCTGGCTCGCAAACAGCGGCGCCCCCTGGAATCCCGCAAGAGCCGCACCGGTGAGTGCGTCGGCGTAGTTGACGCCGGTCGCAAGGAACACCGTGTTCGAGAACACAAACTCGTCAGCGTTGATTGCGACCGCGGTGGAGTACCGATCCCCGCCGGCGTTACGTGTCACGGTAAACAGTCCAGCTAGCTGGGTCTGAATCCCCGAACTCACGACGGCCGTTCCGCCGGCGATCTTGATGTCTGTAACACCCAGATCGTTAAGCAGGGTCAGCGTTGCGGCATCCACGCTCGATGAGGTTCCTGGTACGAGAACCACGGGACCGTCGAAGTGGGCCGCAGCCGGGCCCGCCGACAGCGCGTCAGGGAAGTTCAATCCCGTTGCGATGTACGCGGTGGTTGCTGATCCGAAGGCGTTCGCCGCGATGAGGCGCGACGTCTGGAATCGGTCGGTTCCACCGATGCGGGTGACCGTTGGGGTGAACGAAAGGCCCTGAAGCGTCGTCACCACCGAGTTGGTCAGCACGGATGTACCGCCCACCACGATGATCGTGGCCGGCTGGAGCCGCTCGAGCTCGGCGATGACGTTCGACGGGACACTGTCCGTCGGCGTCAGAAGCAGAGGCGAGTCGAAGTGCGCCGCCGCGGGCACCGCGGCCAGAGCGTCGGCATAACCGAGTCCGGTAGCGATATAGACGCGCTGTACGCCGGGAGCAAACCCCTGCGAGATCGCGACTGCCGTTGAGTAGCGATCGGCACCGGCGAGACGATCAGTGGTCGGCGGGGTTGCCGATGCCACTGCCCATGCTCCGGTTACCGAGTTGTACGTCATGTCGAGCTTCACGTACGGGTCGGTTGCCCGATCCGGCGAGGTGCTCGACGCGAAGTAGTAGTAGCGCAGTTCGAACGGGCCGGTCGCCAATGTGTTCGTCAACTCGTCAAGTTGCTTGTTGCTGACGTAGTTGTTGGTCGGGATGATGGACCGGTCCATGAAGGCGGCGTTTCCATCGAGACCGTTGGTCCCGGCGGTAACTGCCATCGAGCCGTCACGTGCGTTTGCGATCGAACCGATCTCAACGTCGTTCTGGTAGACGAATGTTCCGCTCAGGACGTCGTATCCCCCGGGCGCACCAACGCTAACCGCGATGCTGTCGAGGAAATACGTGTCAGAGCTGTTCCCGCTCGTTGGCGTGACCGTGATCGTGCCGGGGATGCGTGCTGCTTGCGCGGATTGGGCTACGCCCACTCCCGCCACAATCAGCGCGCCGGCTACGGCAAGCGCGGCGATTCTCTTTGTGATGTTCACTAGTTATGTTCCCTTTTTCCTGTCTCTCGACGACTAGAAGTTGAAGGCCTGCTTGTAGGTGGCCGTGTCGCCGCAGAGATTGCCAATCGTGCCGAAGCCGTACTTGATAATCGTGGCGGTCTGCGTGCACACCGACGAGGTCGGGCCAGCGAACGTGTTCTGCAGCATCACGTCTGCCGCCGATACGCCGGTAAGACGCGGCGTCGAGACAACGTTGTAGACGAGACGGTTGACGGGGAACGATGAGTTCAGCTGAACTCCGCCGGCGGGTACCGGCAGCAACGGCTTGATGGTGTTGATGCTGCCGAGCTCGATGTTTCCGCGGCGCTCGGTCACCGGGTAGGCGACGTTGAACGATCCGTGGTTACCCTGAGCGATGTACTGCGCGATCGAGAACGGCACGAGGTCGCCGGGCTTGGTCACGAAGGTTCCGTTGTGCTCCTGAACCGTGTTGCTCAGCGAGGTCGCGACTCCGCCGTTGGTAATGTCGGTCTCGGTCATGCCGAGCTTGCCGATCCAGAACGAGCGCGTTCCGGATCCGCTCTGCGGCAGCAACGGGCGAATCGTCACGGTGGCGAAATCGGAGTCAACGTAAGTGGTAACCGTTCCGCGGTAGATGTTGCGCAGAGTGAACGGGGCGGGAACGATCGAGTCCTGACCAGCTGCACCCAGAGCGATGTCCCTGGGGAAGTCGCTCGCCGCGCTGACGGCGTAGGTCACGGCGTCCAGAGCGAAGGGAATGAAGGTCAAGTCGGTGCCTACGAGGGAGCTGCTAGGCCCGCTCGAGCTACGCGCAAAGTCAATCTGGCCGGTGATGTCGACGCCGCCAGAGGCGGGCCACGTGCGGGTTCCGCTCAGGTTGATGGATGCGCTCAGCGCCTTCTGTCCGTTGCCGGAACCGTTGGGACGATTGAACGCAGGGCCACCCGAGGTCGTCTGAATGGTCGCCGACCCGAATGCGTCGTATGAACCGATGGCGGCAACGTCGAGCGAGAGGCCGTTCATGACGTCCTGGATGGTGTCTGAACCCACACCGTTGAGGTCCCTGAAGCCCGACGGGTCCGCGTAGGCGGGTGAGGTCGCGCCGAAAGCGAGTGCAATCGCCGCAGCGGTGGCAACAACGCCGAGGCGCGTCTTGGTCTTCCTAAGCATTTTCTTCCAACCTGTAGTGATGTGGTGCCCCTGTGGTTCCGTCCGTTCTGGACATTTCTCTCGCACCTTTTCTCGGCTGGAGATGGCTTCCGGGGCGGGGCGGGGGTGCCCGGAAGAAGTCATGATCGGGTTAGCTTGGGCGCCTGCCCCGGAAGAGGATGGGCGCGAAGAGCAGGCCCGCGACTCCGAGGCCCAAAGCGATGAGCACTCCAGAGCGCTCGAGAGGGCCGGTCGACGACGCGGCGGTGAACGCCGGACCCTCGGTCACCCCAGCGGGATCGGTCGCGGACTCGGATACCGGGGCGGCGTCGGCAGCGTAGGGATCGACCACGGCGCTCCCGGATGACGCTTGCGGCGTTGTGGAGGAAGCGGTCGTGGGAATCGCCGGGTAAATTCGCACCTGGTTCGCGGCGGCCGTCGCTTGCGCCTGGAGCTGCGCTGTGAGCGGGAGGTACCCAATCGGAAGATTGCCCGTCGCCGTGCCGGATACCTGACCATTCGTGGTGATCTGAGTCAACATGTTGGCGATTGTGGTTCGCTCGGCCTGCGTGCTGGCGCTCATGTTCACCGCGGCATAGGTAACGATGGTGAGCGGGTAACCGCCCGTGGTCACCAACGCCGGATCCACTTGCTTTATCGAGGCGACTGTCGTCGGCGTGAGCGCTGCGAGTGCGGCCGACATGCCGGCGGCATCCGGAACCGCCGTCGCGGTGCTGTTCGGAAGCCTGATCGCCGCAGCGCTGAGCCCGTAGCGCACCGCTGATGGGCTGTCGGTGATGGCGATCACGAATTTCGCGCCCGGCAGCTGAGGGCCGCTGCTCACCCAGTCACCAGACTCACCCGCCGCGTTGGTCTTCACCGGGTCCCAAATCGTCTTTGCGTTGGGGTCGGCACGGAATGCCTGGCGCGCCGCGGTGAGGAGGTTTTCCGTGTACGGGGAGAACTGAATCGTGTCGAATCGTGACTTTTCGATCGTCAGGTTCAGAGGAACGAGACTTTCGTCATCCTTCGGGAAGGTATCGAGAACCGTAGCCGACAGACTCTGCGGCGACCCGTCAAGCTTGGTCAGACCTACTGCGCGGGTCACCGGTGGCTCCATATATACCTTGGCGTCGTCCAGCCACCACGGCACGATGGCGTTCGGATTTCCCTTGGGCAGGTAGTAGGGGTTGACCGTCATGCCCCACGGGTCGGCCGCGCCATCGAGGAATGCGCGGGCATCGTTGTCGGCAAGAATCCATCGCCATACCTGTCGGATGGCGTCAGCTCCCGAAGGGCCGGGCAGAACTATCGCCGGATTGGACGTGAACTGGTTGTAGTTGGTCGGATTCAGCGCCCGAAAGTCTGGGTCTTGGTTGAAATAGGCGTACTTCTGATTCTGCACACCGAGGTGCGCATAGTTCTTGGTCGGGTCGGAGCTATTCGATGGAACAGTAAATCGGTATGACTGAGTAAGCAACTTGGCGACGAGCCGCGCAGACAACACCAGCTTCTCCTGGCGCCCCCCGTCGAACTCGGCCACAAAGGCGATCGCAACCGCCGAAATTGCCACGGGAGCGTACGCCATTTTCGTTTTGGCCAGCAGGGTGCGTTCGTCCTCGGTGGCGAGCTCACCCGAACTCACCGGATAGCCCGAGTACGCGAGCCGCGGGGCATTGACGCCATCCTCAATCACCTGGGCGCGGGCAATCGCGTCGGGGTTAGTAGCGAAACTAAACGTGCTCTTCAGGGAGGTGCACAAGGCGGGCTGCCATGAACTCATGGCACCGACCATCAACTGGGATCCAACGACCCGAAACTCGGTCGAGCCGATGGCGCAGTTCGAACCGACCGGCGCGAAGTCCAGGGGAATCACGATCCGGTTGTCCCAATAGTCGCAGTTCGTGTTGACCGGGCTCCCCGCCTGGATTGAGTTCGCGCGCCCGTAGGGGTAGAGGGCGTACGCGTTGCCGGGGTCACGGATGCTGCTGCAGGCCGCGCCGATACCGCCGAACACGGTGCCTCGGGGGACAACAACGAGCCAGCATCTGAGGTGTGCTGTCGTACCGCAGCCGAGCTGCGGCGCCTGATCAGCCGTCTGAGCCTCGAAGTCGAAGGATCCGGCTCCGTCACTTCCCACGCGGGCGCTTGCTACCTCGTTCGTGGTGCTGGGGCCGAAGTAGTCGAGAATCGGGTACTTTACCGCGCCGTTGACGACTTGGTTCTTCCCGCTGATGACCTGCCCGTCCACCGTGCGGAAGGGCACGTCGAAGTCGGTCGGATGAGCCACGTCGTTGTCTCTCGATGCGACCCTTTGGGTCACATCCGGGTAAACCGAGTTTCCCAGACCGTTGTTGGAGGTGTACTTGCCGCCCCACTGACAGGTCTCCACGAAGTCGTCAGCCAGTGGGTCATCGCCCCAACACTGCATCGCCTGGAGAAAATTTTGCGCGTTGGTACCGAAGTCGGTCGACGACCTCGTGCCCGCGAATCCCGTAACGCTCACGCGCAGGGCTTGGTCGACAACGCCGGTCGTCTGCGCAACTGTAATCGCGAGGTTTGCGAACTCCGGGAAGTGCGGGCTGGATTCGTCGCGCGTTGGCTGGAACGCCGAGGCACTCGACCTGTCGCCGGTCCACTTCACAGTTACACTCGACGACGCCACTGCCGCGTTCGCCGACTCGCCCAGAGGGATCACCGAGGCCACGGAGATCAGCGCGAGCGACACTGAGGCCATCGAGATGGCTTTCAGTATGCGTGCGCCAGAAGGTCGGGTTCTCGCCACGGTGCCCACCCTAGGAACCTGCCTTCGGGGGCAGTTCACGGCCACGTTTACTGAAGACAGATCGCGGATGAATTCTTGACGCCAGCACGCGTAGGCGATTCGCTCCGCCGCCTATGTTTCGAGCCGGGGCAATCGGTGCCGCCAATCGCACGGCGGCCGAGCGTCGCGCGCCGATCAGGGGCGGCAGAAGTGTCAGGGCGACCACGGCGATAGCCGCCAGCACCATACTCACCAGCATGACCGAAGGCAAGCCGCGATCGGGAATGGTCATGGGCAATCCGGCGACGACCGGTACTCCACCTAACGCGAGGCCGGCGGAGCCCGGAGCTGCACTCGCCGCATCAATCGCCTGGCCTCCGATGGCGCCGCTGGAGGCCGACGACGAGTTGGCGTTTGCCGAGGTCGTGGTCGTGCCACTTGCGGCGGTGACAGTGCCACTAGCTCCGCCGGTGCCGGTCAGGCACTGGTCGGCGCCCTTGCGATCACACGCTTGGGGCTGCGGCGCGTTTGCCGCGAGCTTGTTTGTACCATCCGGCGAAAATGTCGGGTTATTGCAGGTGGAGATGTCCTTGTTGATGGGGTTTCCGCCGGGAATCTTCTGGATCTGCTCCAGCCCAGCCGCCGCCAAGTTCACCGGGAGCGGGGAGTAACCGAGAACGTCAGCCTGCTGTTGACCCTCACACAAGAAGTACGAGGCAAAGTCGGCAAGCGTAAGCCCCTTGTTTTCAGTGAAGCTGCCCTCTAGGGCTGTCGGAATGATCATGTAGGAGTAAGAAGAAAGGGGGTAGGTGCGCGGGTCGGTGTTCGCGTAGACGCCGCTCAGTTGTGAGGTGAGGTAGTCGGGCGATGTGGGATCGGTGTTGATCACCGCGGCCAACAACGAGACGGCCACGTTCGAGGCATTCGGCTCCGTGTAGTAGCCGGCCGCGTTCAGAATCTTCGCAACGGGAAACCTCGCGTTGAGGGCGTACGACTCCTCGACGTAGGTAATCGCGCCGACCGAGCGAGTTTGCGCGACAAAGCCGGCAACACCATCCGACCCCTGCTGCCCAACGAAAGCCGACCCAGCGACGACCGGAAAGTTGGAGGTTATGCCACAGTTGGCGCGGCCCGCCGCCACGCAGTAGGCGCTCCAGATAGAGGGATACTGGTTTCGCATCCACGATGTCAACTGTGCGGTCGTGCCCGAGCCGTCGGAGCGAACCACCGGAACAATCTGAATTGCGGGAAGGGCAAGTTTGGGATTGTCCGCCGCGATGGCGGGATCATTCCACTTCGTGATGGCACCGGTGAAAATCTTTGCAACCGTATCCCCCGAGAGTCGCAGATTTGTTACTCGCTGTCCGCCGATCACGAGGTTATACATGAAGGCTGTACCACCCGCCACGATGGGCACGTAGGCGAACTGGCGACTCGGCCTGGGGTCTGGGCTATCGCTACCGGCGAGCGCGTACGGAATCTCCGAAACCGCAAAATCGACGGTTCCCTGGCCGAACTGCTGGCGACCGGCGGAGGATCCTGACGGGTCGAAGGTTACTTTCCAGCGGTAGTTGTCGAAGACGTTGCGGATCCACTGCTGCAGGGCGTTTGCCGACCAGGTTGAGCCCGCGCCCGCAACCGGGTAGTAGGTGTCCCCGACCGCGGATGCGCTCGACGGCGCGACGAAGCCCGATGCGAGAGCCAACGAGACGATGGCTGCCGCTGCAGCAAAGCGGCGAACTACCTTCGCGAGAGATCTGTCGGTCACGGCTTCTCATCCTCGGGTGGTTGTGGTGGTGGCGGTGTGGATCCGAAACGAGTTCGCGCTGCGGTGACGAGCGCTCGGGCGGACTTCGAGGTCCAGCTCCATGCCCGGCGGGCGGCGCTCGTAGCGCCGACCCACAGCCTGCGGACCCGGGTGGGCGGCGCATCTTGGCGCACTAGCTCGGTGAGAGCAGGTGAGTCATCCGGCGGGGTCGTCGACGGTGGGTCTGGCTCCAGCCCCGTCAGCAACCCGACCCCTCCGAGCGGCACAAGCCGCCCGCGCTGAACGGCGAAGCCGAGTTCGCGGGCCCGCAGCCGGTAGTCGTCGTCTCTGGATTGACTCGCCCGAACTCGATACTGGCGCGCCGACAGCTGGCCCGGGCCGCGCCCCCCGATGGCCCGCGCAAGCGCGAACAAGACGAGAACCAACACCATCAAAACCGCCGCGGTACCAAAACCACGGGCGATCATCGTCAATTCGGGTGACTTGACGAAGGTAAAGGTAGTGAGCGGAAGCGAGGTCATTGGCCCGCTGAGCGGGTTGAGGTTAAGGAAGGTAGTCGCGCCGGCGGTCAGAAGCACCGGCGATGTTTCACCGATGCCGCGCGCCGTTCCCAAGATGATCGCAGTGGTGAGCCCAGACCTGGCCGTCGGCAAGGTCACGGTCCACACCGTGCGCCACGTCGACGAACCGAGCGCTCGCGCGGCCTCCTTGAGGCTGCTCGGCACGAGCCGCAGCACCACATCGGCCGACCGGATGATGATCGGCAACATCATCACCGTGATCGCCAGAGAAGCGGCGAAACCGGAACGATTGAATCCGAGGAAGACAATGATTGTCGCGTAGATGAAGAGGCCGGCCACGATGGACGGGAGCGCCGTCATTGCCTCCACGATGGTTCGCACGAACCGCGAATATCGTCCGGGGAACTCGCTCAGGAATACCGCGGTGAGCACTCCCAACGGAATGCTGATCGCCAGCGCGATAGTGATCATGATCAGGGTTCCGACGACAGCGTGGATGATGCCGCCCTGAGTCAGCGGATCGAGGGGCCCCGCGTTGGACATGTCTTCGATGAAGAAGTTGAGATTGCCTAGCGGCGCCAGCCCCCGGCCAACGGTGTACACCACTACCGACACCAGAGCTAGCAGCAGCAGGAAGGCGAGCGACTGCACAATCACCGCGACGATGCGGTCGCGAACCGTCGGACCGTTCTCGTCGAGGGCCGTGAGCAGAGCAAACAGGGCCACAAAGATCCCGTAGGTGATGAGCACGAAACCGAGCGCACCGTCCAGCGGCAGCGCAAAGAAGTACAACCACGAGGTGAAAGCGAGAGACGCCGCAGCGCAGCCGAGGAGCCGCACCACGTCGATCGTTCGGATGGTCGCGGTAGACCGACGAGGCTCGGGCTTGGGCGCTGGCGAGGCCGACTCGTCCCTCGTCCAAGTGCGTGGCCCGGTAGGGGTCGACTGAGCACCCGACGAGTCATTTTCGGCAATGGCAGACATCAGTCCCCCTGGCTTCCGGAGCGACTGCGAGCGATCACCGAGGATGCC
>JBBQZJ010000032.1:0-12728 GCA_038207805.1 Actinomycetales bacterium
AAGCTGCATGCGGCGTGCCTGCAGTACGAGCTCGCGGACGATGGGGTCCTGGGGAAGTTGTCTAGTCATGCGGGTCAGCTCCTTCGGTTCTCGCGTGGATCGATCCTGACACACACGGCGCTTCGGATACAGCCTGAAGGAGCAAATGGTGCACTTTGTAACATAAATTTCACGAAATCAGCATCACAACGCCCAAAACTTGTGCGGAATCCATGGTGTTCCGCCGGTACGCTATGGGCATGAAGGTCGCTATCCCCACCGAGATCAAGAACAACGAGTTTCGCGTCGCAATCACCCCTGCGGGTGTATTCGACCTCGTGTCGCACGGCCACGAGGTCATGATCCAGACCGGTGCGGGTCTTGGCTCATCGATCACCGATGACGACTATGTTGCGGCCGGGGCCACGATCGCGCCCGACGCGGCGACCGTCTGGGCCAGCGCGGACCTGCTGCTCAAGGTGAAAGAACCGGTCGCATCCGAGTACGGCTACTTCCGTGACGACATGCTGCTCTTCACCTACTTGCACCTGGCGGCCGAGCCAGAACTCACCACAGCGCTCACCGACGCAGGGGTCACGGCGATCGCGTACGAGACGGTTCAGTTGCCGTCGCGCGCACTGCCGCTGCTCGCGCCCATGAGCGAGGTGGCGGGTCGCCTTGCCCCGATCGTCGGCGCCAACGCGATGCTGAAGCCCAACGGCGGACCGGGCTTGCTGGTTCCCGGCGTGCCCGGTACGCATAACGCTCGCGTCGTCGTGCTTGGCGGCGGCGTCGCCGGTACCAGCGCGGTATCCGTTGCTGTCGGTCTTGGCGCGGAAGTGACTGTGCTCGACACCAACATCCAGCGCCTGAGGGAACTGGATGCTCTCTACGCGGGTCGCGTGCACACGATCGCCTCGAACGGCTTCGAGATCGAGCGAGCTCTGCTGACCGCTGACCTCGTGATCGGGTCGGTACTCGTTCCCGGCGCCAAGGCGCCCAAGCTGGTGAGCAACGAGCTGGTGTCGCGTATGAAGCCGGGCAGCGTGCTCGTGGACATCGCGGTCGACCAGGGCGGCTGCTTCGCGGACACCCGCCCGACCACTCATGCTGACCCGACATTCTCTGTGCACCGGAGCCTGTTCTACTGCGTCGCCAACATGCCGGGTGCCGTGCCGAACACATCGACCTATGCGCTCACCAATGCGACCATGCCCTACGTGCGTGCCATCGCGAATCTCGGCTGGCGAGAGGCGCTGCGCGCCGACCCAGCACTCGCACTGGGACTCAATACGCACGCTGGGTCCGTGGTGAACGAACCCGTTGCATCCTCGCACTCGCTTGCGCACTCGGATCTGGCGACCGTTTTGGCGGGTTAGCACCACTGCAGGCCATCCGGCCGGGCCCGGCGGGTTAGCGCGGAAGCCGTACCCGGCTGGCCGTTCCGTCATCATTGAACCGCCAGCACATGCCGGCCGAGATCGGTGGCGGCAGATGACGGGATCTGGTTAACGCGCGGAACTCGGCGGCGCTACATTCGTCGAAGAGGATTTCGGCGTGCGCCCTCAGCGCGGCTATCGCCCCCCACCGCGACTGCCACTGCTCGACATCACCAATCACGATGGCACCTGGAGTCGTCACGAGCGTAAGATCCCCCACGCTGTCGGACAACGCAATCGAGTCCGGATAGCGCGACAGTAGGGTGGCTGCCCGCGCGGTCACGATCGCGAGAGGGCGGCCGGGCGCAAGCTCCACTTCGCGGGCAATGCCCTCCGTGCGCGTTGCAGCCTCGACCACTGCTATCTGAATTCGATGACCCCGCCACACCGCTGCCCCCGGTTGCAGATCGGGCAGGTACTGGGTGCCGTCACCGCCCGCGAGCACGAAGTCATGCCGAGATGAGTGGCCCATGAGCAGTCGGCCGGGCACGCCCGCGACAATGGACTGAGATTCCGCGGTCACGCGCTGAGCAGAAAGAACGGTCCGGATGCCTCGGGATGGGCCATCGCGCAGCACCCTGCCCAGCAACTCGGCGAAGGCTGCACGGTGGTCGCCCCCGAACCGGGACAGCAGTGAATCCACATCGTCTAGGAGGACCAAGGTGGCAGCATGCGGATCACCGCCCCCGCGAAGTTCCAGTGTCGCCGCAAGGTCGCAGACGACATCCCAGGCCGCGTCACACTCGCGCGGAATCCACACGACGGCATCGGTCGCCCGTGTGACCGAGGCTGGTGTGACCGAGGCTGGCGTGACCGAGGCATTCGCAACGGCGGCCTTCGAAACGGCGGCTCGAGCGATCGCCGCCAGTGCACTTGACTTGCCGCAACCGGATGAACCGAGCACGAGAACGTTCACGTCGACCTCGGGGCGGTACACCGCGGCACCCCATCGCTGCTCGTCTGGCAGATCGCTGAGTGCAAAGACGTACCCGTCCACTGCGTCGGGAAGGTCGGAAGGCAACACGACGCAGGGCAGTGGTTCGCGCCAAGGTCGCCGCGGGCGCGGCTGCCCGGCCCACCGTTCAGCGACCCGGTCGATGTCTCCACTGCCCGCTAAGGCGAACTGAACCAGCTCTTCGCTTGCTCCACTGCGACTCACAATGGCGCGCCCTCGCGCCGCTTGCGGGATCGCGGCAGCAGCATCGGTGCCCACCACGGCTGAACTGTCGGCACGGTTGTTCACCCGCAGCGACACGCGCAGATCGGCGTTGGCGAGCACTGAGTCGCGAACCACACCCGCCGGACGCTGTGTGCACAACACGAGGTGAATCCCCAGTGACCGACCTCGAGCCGCCAGATCGGCAAAGAGCGCATGCAGGTCGGGGTGGTCGGCGAGCATCGCCGCAAACTCGTCGACAACTATGACGAGTCGCGGACACGCCGCGGTCTCCTCGATCGACCGAACACCTTCGTCAACGAGGGTGCGCTCCCGAAACCGCACCTCGGCACGGAGGCTCTCGAGGGCACGCTTCGCCCCTGCGTTGTCCAGATCGGTGATGATACCGACGGTGTGCGGCAATCGGGCGAGTTCTGCAAAGGCCGAACCTCCCTTGAAGTCGACCAGAAGGAAGGTCACCTCGGCTGGCGACCGCGGGGCTGCCATGGCGATAACCCACGCGATGAGCAGCTCGCTCTTGCCACTTCCCGTTGTGCCTCCGATCACGGCGTGTGGGCCATCGGCGACCAAATCGAGCGACACCGGACCCGCCGCAGATATGGCGGGTTCACACGCGAGAGACCGGCGGCCTTTTTCAGAGTTTGACCGGAGCAGCGGACCGAGCTCGGCCGTGTCCGGCACGCCGGTGTGTCGCGAGATGAGGCCGTCGGCCGCGGCATCCCGATGGATGCGTCGCGCCCAACGGGTGCAATGCTCGCGGGACACAACGTCGGGCTGGATCACTCCGCGCCTTGCGGCCTCGGGGTGCCTGATCAACAACGCTCCCGTTGGGCCGACAGCGAGCACGACCCTGCACGCTCCCGGTAGCCGATCGGGCGACGCGGCAATGGCCACTACGACGGATGCAGTCGTCGCGTCGTTTCGGCCGAACTCGTAAACCGATCCGGTGCTCGCCCTCGTGCGGCGCGGATGCGGCAACTCGCACAGCCAGCTCTGCTCATCCTTCGCCCCGGCCCACCAATGCTCGTCAGGCGACATGCTCCACGCAAGTTGTGCGGCAATGGCGCGGGCCACCGCGTGCGCAACCACCGGCGACCCGCACACCCCGATTCCCAGTCGGGCATCGACAACGATCGGCGCTTGGTCGAGTACCTCTGCGTCAGTGGTGAGGGAATGAAGGTCATCGGTGAACCTCGAATCTGGGCCGGCGACAATCGTCTCTAACGCAAGCGTGCTGGCAATCGCACCCCGCCCAACACTGACGTTGATGGGCGACCCCACCCCGACCGACCACCGGTACGGGTCGGAGCCGTGGCGCTCGACGATGTCACTGGCCGAAGGGGTGACTTCTTCAAGAGCTAGTCGCTCAATGGCATGACCGCGCGCAATCTGGGATCGAGCTCCCTCGAGTTGTTCGGCAAAGCGCAGCGTTTCGCGTCGGCGGGTTCGCCGGTTTGCGACGCGGCCATCGACCCACGAGGCGACGGCAGTGACCGGACCCAAGCCCGCGAAAAGTAGTGCGAAAGTCGATCCCGTGACCAGCCAGATCACCACTGCAGCCGCCACTGGCGCTCCGGAGGCAATGAAGGGAAAACGATATGGCGCTGCGGACTCCGGCGGTCGTGGCATCGACACAGCGGCTCGTCCCAGCGTTGTCACACACCGAGCAGACCACGGTTTCGTGCCATCGATTTCGATCGGACCGGGTGTGTGGATGGCTCGAGTATGTCCAGCGGGTCGAGGAGATGCTAGCTGATGATGAAGAACTGTTCGCCGATATCGACACGAGTGCCCCGCGCGACGCGGTAGCGCTTACCCGCCTCGCACCGTCTGGGCTGTGAATCTGGCTGGCGAGCGACAGTTCCATTCCCGGAATATCGGTCGCTAATCCAGAATGTTCCACCATCCTGACCGAATTCGAGATGTGTCTTCGAGACGCTCTTTCCCGGGTCGGAGATCGTCACGAGGCTGTCGAAGAATTCCCCGGGTTCGGCGGCGGGGTTTCGCCCGAGCAGTCCGGTCCCGGTTACGCTCACAGACTCACCGGTACTGAACTGAAGTACGAAACGGTCGCCACGAACTGACCGATCGACGATCCGGGTCTCGTCGATATCGTCGTCGAACGTGGGGGCAGATGCGCCGCGCAGTTCCGTGCCCTCCGAACCCAATGGGGCCCCCCAGGGGAACGGGTCGAGCGACAGGGTGTCTCTCGGCCGCGCTGCGCCAGCGGGCTGCCTGACAAAGCCGCACTCCCCACAGAAGATGTCATCCTGCTCCAACTCGGAGCCACACTGGACACATTTTTCCGGTTCATCGAGGTCAACAGGTTCGTCCGGTTCCGACGACACCCCGAGGTCGGCCTCTGACGGTTCGGCGGCGGCGGAGTCATCGGCGGCGGAGTCATCTGCGGTGCCGGGGTCATCCGCCGCGGCGCTGACGGGAGGGTGAAGCTCGACCAATTCCACAGCCGGCGCTGGGTCGAGAGCGGGCTCCGGCTGTTCGGGCTTCTGGACAACCGTGCCAGCAACGGCGCGACCGCACTCGCCACAGAACATGGCCCCGGTGGGCAGTCCCGTTCCGCAGTAGGTGCAAGTCACGGGGCAGTCCTAACGCTTGAACAGGTTTCTGACACTATAACCACCGAGGGATCGAAGCGAGATTCGAACCTTGAGCCGCTGCCACCGCGTGAGCCGCGCGTCAAGGAATCTGTGCAGGTCAGCCACGGCCCGCCAGACGTTGTCGGCATCCGTCGACTGCGGTTCATCGGGAGAGAAGTTTGCACGGTCGGCGACGGCGGCGAGCACCTCGGACTGCACCCCTCCGGCGATCGAGGCAACTTCACTGCGGGTAGCGGATGCTGCTGGGCTGAGTCCGTGGTCGACAACCGCATCCTCAAACTCCTGCCAACCACCACTGATTTGCTCAATAACGGTTGACGCCCGCCGACGCAGCCGGCGCCTGCGAACCTTGGCCGCGATGATCACGAGGAACGGCGACAACACAATCGCGAATCCGACGAGCGCCCACCCCATGACGCGCAACACGGCGAGCACCGCCTGAACAACGGGGTCTAGGTTGGGCGGCAGATCCTGTTCACTCTCCGGAGTCGTTTGACGATCGATACGTTCGGTATTCACGACCGGCGGGGGCACGATCGTCGGCGGACGAGCGACTACGGCGGTGTCCACTGGCGGTTCCTCAGGAATCTCGCGCACAGGCGGTGTCGGATCGATTGCCACCCACCCGAATTGGGCGGTATTGACTTCAATCCATGCCGAGACGTCCGCTCCGCGAACAGTGCTGTCTTGCGGAAGGTAGCCCACGACAACCCGGGCGGGGAAGCCCAGCTGATCCGCCATCAGCGCGGCAACCACCGCGTACTGTTCGGCGTCCCCGATCATGCGAGGTGCCGTGACCAGCTCAATCAGGCGGTCGGCAGCATGCCCCGACCGGCTCGCGGGCTCATCCGCTCCGACACCATGGCTGATGTACCCATCCCGTGCCAGACCCGCAAGCATTGCAACTAGGCCGGGGCCAGGTCCCTCGACGTCTGCCGTGTACTCATCGAGCTTCTCCACCAGTTCGGCAGGGACCCCCGACGGCGTCGGCACTGCTGCCGATCCGGGAACGAGTGTGCGAAAGTCGGCCTCACGAGGCTGATCGGGAACCACGGCCGTGAGCGCGTAGGCATCCCCCGTCGTAATGCCACTGACTACCGCGGCCGTGCCCGTCGTGTTGTTGTAGTAGAAAGAATCCCGAAGCTGTTCAGAGTTGGCGCCAAACGCAATCGACTCGAACTGACCCACGGTAGGCAACCAGACCCCCGAGTAATCTCCGACGGCTACCGCCATCGTGACCTGCTGGCCCCGAATTCCTGACTGGTCGAATCGATACGGAACTCGGGTGAACGATCCTGACGCTGACGCCTCTTCGGCGCTTCCCACGGAGTAAACCACCCCGTCGTAGGTGTCGAGGGTGGCGAGGCGGATCCGCTGCCCATCGGGAAGCCCGGTGACAGTGAACAGCGCCGAGTTGATGTTCGCCGGCTGCCAATTGCGGCGGAACCCAGAAAGCGGGCTTACATAGTCCCGTGGGTCGAAGGGTTGCACGATCGCGGTTCGCAGCACCGTTCGGGTTGAGGTGGGAGGTAGGGCCGCCGAAGCCGCCACCGCACCTGCGGACGCGATCGCCAAGATGACGGTGGCGGCAACCACCGTACGAACCCCCGCGAATCCCTTCTCCTGCCGACCGGTTCCGTCTGGTGAGTCCCGCAGAAGAAGCCGAATCGCCGTGCGCCTGCGGTACCAGCGGAACCAGACCAGCCAAAACAACACGACCACGAGCAGGGCGATAGGCACCAGGATCGGTCGCTCCGGAAAGGTCGGTCCGAACGCCGTGGCGACGATAAACAGAACAACCGGCGGGATGACGCCGAGCTCGCCAAACCGAGCGCGCAATGCCACGGAAAGGCCGAGCACGACGGTAGTCAGCACCAGCACAAGAGCGGGCACGAGCAATGCCTCGTAATCACCGACAGGCAGCGTGATAGTGAGCAGTTGCTTCCAGCCCAGCGCAACCCCCGCAAAGAGGTCAGCAAGACCACCAAACGTCGGCAAGACCAGGAATTGCGCTTTGGCCGGTACGGCGATCGGCACCCCTATGACCGTAAATGTTCCCATCGTCGCGAGCACGACGACGAACCCGGGCCACCTCAGCGTCGAACCGAGAATTGCGATGAGCGAACCCAGCACGAGCGCGGTCGCGACCAGCACGACGAACGAGGCGCTCGCGTAGATCGGCCACAGCGCGACACACGCCACGATCGTCGCTAACCACAGCATCGTGGTGTTAACCGCGACTACTCCCGCACTCGGCCGCCGGGTCATGCTGCGACAGACCTGGATAGAGACTTCTGAAGATCCTCGAGATAGCCAATCGTGAGCACACTCAGGCCGGCAACGCGACGAAGCCCCGGCGCTCGTTCGGGATCACAAACGACGGCTACCACCTCGACGCCGATCGGAAAACTCGTCGCGGCAGCGCGCAGGTCTTGGGCCGTTACCCGAGAACCACAGACAAGGAACGCGACGGACACGCCACCGGTTTGATCGCCGGCGACGCGAGCAACGTCGAGGATGGTCAGCGCGGTGTCGACCTTCTCCACAACCGCAAGATCGTCCAACAGTCGCGACCGCGACAGGGTGCTCAGCAGCCGCACCGCGTAGACCTTCCGCTTTGCGAATTCCGGGGTCAACTCGCTAGCCACGACCGACACGGTGCGGGTATCTCGGATGGCGCGCACGCCGAGAGATCCGGCCACGCTGACGGCCATTTCGAATTCGTCGTCGCTCGCGTAGTCGCTGGCGGCGAGACTCAGTGCAACGACCAGGTGGCTGCGCCTAGTCTCTTCGAACTGGCGCACCATGTACCTGCCCGTCCGGGCCGTCGACTTCCAGTGAATGTAGCGTCGTTCATCGCCCGGGACGTATTCGCGAAGGGCGTGAAACGACACATCGTTGTTCGACAGGTCCCTCGTCGGCTGACCCTCGAGATCGCGGACAAATCCGGTGCTCATGCTCGGGATTCCGATGGTGCGCGGATGCACAAAAAGTTCAGCAACATCCGCCCAAATCAGCTCGCGTCTCACGAGCCCTACCGGATCGGCTCTGACCGTTCGAACGGGCCCGATCGCAACCACTCCACGGCGCACGGTTGGCACGGCGAACTCTCGTGCAACCAGCGTGCCGCCAGATAGTCCGGGAATCGCGAGCTCGACCAGTCCTTGGCCAACCGGTACTTCAACGGTCACGCCGAGTGCCCGGCGCCGACCGAGATTTGTGGCCTCCAAGCCAGCCGACGCCGGCTCGCCGACCACGACTCGACTTCGCGGGACCGTGAGCGCGATGGTGATCGGAGTTCGTCCAATGAGGTAGACGAGAGCCATCACGAGCAGCGCGAAGCCCGCGTAGCCCACGACAACGAGTTCTACCCAGCCCAGACCGTACCCGAAGCCGAGAGCAAGCGGCACAATCAGCAGCATCGCCCACCCGAGCGAGGTGACGACCGACGCCACCCTCCCGAAGACGCGAGCGAAAGCGTCACGAAGCGCCACGCTGAATCGCACGATCGCGATGACAAAATCGGCGAGAAATCCCTCGCGGTCGCCGACGATTCGAGTTCGTGCGTTCGTCAGGCCGCGGGTCGAACCGGTCGGATGAGCGTCGGGCCGAGCACCAAGTGTCACGCCAGCTCGCGCCGATCCCTTGGTCGGTTCCCGGGCCGCCGACGCTGAGCTACCGGGCACTTTCGCCCTCGCCATTACACCGCTTGCCGCTCACTGGGTGGAGCAGTCTCGATGAGAATCTGACCCATAACACTTGTCGCAGTCACGCCGTCGAACTCGGCCTCGGGGTCGATGATGAGACGGTGACCAAACACCGGCTCGGCGAGCGCCTTGACGTCGTCGGGGATCACATAGTGCCGACCACTCGCTGCGGCCAAGGTCTTCGACGTTCGGATGAGCGCGAGCGCGCCGCGCACACTAACACCGAGCCGAACCTCGTCGGCCGACCGCGTCGCCTCGACAAGGCGTCCGACGTAGTCGTTGATGGACGGGTCAACGTGAACGGTACGTGCAAGCGCCGCCATCTCGAGCACGACCTCCGACGTGACGATGGGAGCCAGGGTCACGTCGTGTGCCTTGACCGCCGCACCCTCCAGGATTCGAAGGGTCGAGGCGTGATCCGGATAACCGATCGACGCCTTCATGATGAAACGGTCCAATTGCGCTTCGGGCAGCCGGTAGGTACCGGCCTGCTCGATCGGGTTTTGGGTCGCGATAACCATGAAGGGCGAGCCGGCCGGGTGGGTTACTCCGTCGACTGTGACATTGCCCTCCTCCATGACCTCGAGTAGTGCAGCCTGAGTCTTTGGGCTCGCCCGGTTAATCTCGTCAGCAAGAACAATGTTGGCAAAGATGGGTCCCGGGTGAAACTCAAACGCGGACTTGCTCTGGTCGTAAATGCTCACACCCGTGATGTCTCCGGGGAGCAGGTCCGGAGTGAACTGGATGCGGCTCGCTGTCCCCGAGACGCTCTGCGAAATCGCACGAGCAAAGGAGGTCTTCCCGGTGCCCGGATAGTCCTCGAGGAGCAGGTGTCCCTCGCTGAGGAGCGCCGTAAAACCAAGTCGGATCACGAATGTTTTACCCAATAACACCTGATCGACATTGGCAACCATGCGGCCAAATATGTCGGAGAACCAGGTCGCCTGCTCGGGTGTCATGGTCATGCTGTGCCCCTTAGTCCGTGTCGAAACTTCGTCATTGTCGATAGTTAGTCATAGTCGAAACCGCTGTAACTGATGGTGTAGGTCTGGCCGCCGTTGGCGGTAACGCGGATGGTCAGGTAGGGAGTCTGTGCCGGGTTTGCGTCCACATGGCAGCTCAGAGTCGCATCGGCGGGAAGGAACGGACCCGCCCCCGATGTATCGCAGGCGTACTCGACTGCCTCATAGTTGCCCGAGGGGAAGCCGAGCCAGGCAAAAGTTCCACTGTTCCACGAGGGCGGAGTGCCGTCGGGTGTGAAGGTGAGCGGACCACTGACCTGCGGATTGACCGGAACACCGAGAACGAATGACGCCGATGGCACCGCCTGGCACACGAGCTGACCGGAATAGTCTCGGCAGGCGCGTGCCTCGACCGACACGACCTGGCCGTACTGCAGAGGTTCGGCCTGCAGGAATTCGCCGATCGGCACCGGGCCGTACTCGGTGCTGCCATTCAGTCGGTAGTAGACCGAGTACCCACTGGAGATGACTCCCGATCCAAAGTCGACCCCCGTGAGAACGAAGTCGTACAGCGACCCGTTGGCTACCGGCCCGGAAACACCCACTGCGACGATTACCGGTGGCGGTGTACGTGCAATAACCGACTGACTCGCTGTGCACCCCTGTCCGTTGAAGGCAAAAACGAGCAGGTTATATTCGGCCTCCGGAGACAGCGCCTCGAAAACGGTCGAGGTGCCTGTTCCGGCATTCACGAGAGTAGCGCCGTTGGAATCGATGGTTCCGTCGGGCGAGCAGGTCGGGATATCGGTGGTGTAAAGCGCCGCGGTGTACTTCGAGATCGGTCGTCCGTTATTGGAGAAGGTCGTACTCCAGTCAAGGGCGATGCTCGTACCGGATGCCGCGGTCGCCGCGGGCGCCGCCAGGGCAAGAGGGGGGCCAGCCGGTGTCCCCTGCGCAATAGCGGTGTTCCACGCAGCAAGCGGCCCGTACGCGTCGTTTCTGGCACTGACACTGTAGGCAACCGGAGAACCGTTAGCCAGGGACGGATCGACGATGTCTTGTGTGCATACCGAGCTGGAACACGCAACGCTCACTCCCACCGCTCCCACGGCGACGACGTAGCTCGTTACCGGGGTACCCCCGACAGGAGTTGTCACGCTATTCCAGGAAATTCTGAGGCCGTGATCGAGGGGACTGGCCGAGAGTCCGGAAGGAGCCGGGGGCACGATGTCCGACCACACCGCTGCACCACTACCGACAGGATCGGAGTCGCCGATCGCGTTCGAGGCGACAACCGAGAATCGAACGGCGTTGCCCGACCCGTTGCCCGGGGTCGGGACGGTGCACGTGGTTCCCGAACATCCGAGTGTAGATACCACCGTGCCCGACGCGGTGGCGACCGTTACTCGATAGCCCGTGATGGGCGAATTGTTGAAGGCTCCCGCGTTCCATGCAAGCGAGATCTCGCGATCGCCGAAGCCGGTGGCAGTAACATTGGTGACCGGGTCGGGTCTATCTTGAACCGACACAGTCACCAGACCCCAGACATAGCGTTCCGGGTCACCGGTCGCGTCACTCACCTGATACTGGAGAGTGACGTTGACGGGCGCTGCCGCCGACGAAACCGTTACCAAGAGACGAGTCTTCGTTGCGTTGGGAACGATCTGAACGCCCGCGGGCAGACTCGCCCCATCGAGCCCGCGGATTGCGACGACCGTGAGCGGCTTGCCTGGGAAGGGATTCGTGGCCTGGTCATTCGCCAGAACATCGATCTCGGCCGTGGAGTTACGCGTGACGGTCGCGGAGTCGGCACCCGGTTTCAGGAGCGGCCTCGTGGACTGCACCACGGTTAGCTCGATGCGCCCGGCGCTCCCCGCCGAGATCGCGTCTCGCACACCCAAGGTCATCGACGTCGAAGAACCTTTCAGTGCGTCGTCGTTGGCGCGGAGCGTCAAGAGCGACCCGTTGAGGGCGTAGCTGAAGCCCGTCGGGATGGTCTCCAGAACCGTGTACACCAACTCGCCGACGTCATCCGGGTACGGATAGTTCGTCAGTTTGAGGAGGTCTATTTCCTTTTCTTGACCGGGCTCGAAGCTGATGACAGCCCCCCGGAATGCCGGCGGCTGGTTGTCTCGGGGTAGCACGGTGATCGGCAGGACCAGAATGGCCGTTCGGCCCTCGGGGTCCCTAGCCGACGTGCCATCGGTGACCTCGAACGAGATCGAGGCCGGACCGAAGTACTTATCCGCCGACGTGAAAACAAGGGTGTCAGCGTCACGAACCAGGTCGCTGCCGTCTGCATGAGTCGCTCGCACGGTGTTGGGGTCCGTGAGCTGAACCTGCTTGCCCCCGACCGCGATGATGTAGTCGTTCAGGTCAATGACAAGTTGGTCCTCGCTGTTGACTCGAAGCGCAGGGGCACGCCGATCGAGTTGCGGGAGCGCGTCGTCGTAACCCGGCACGCGAATGAAACCGTAGCTCACGACGGACTCGTCGTCAGGATGGGTAACGGCGAAGGGGATGATCTGGCTTTTGTTGCCCACCGTGACCGTGATGCGCTTTCCCGCCGTCACCTGTGCGTTGGCTCCGTACCCCGGGTAGACCGACACGCCAAGCGAGCGTGGATCTCCGTCGGCAAAGAAGACATTGGCCAGTACATCCACTGCCACGCGATTTCGATCGAGAACGTCGGACAGCGTGAGAACCGTGTCGGCCACGAGCGGGTACGACAGCGCCGCATCGGTGCGTACCGTGACCCGAATGAAGTTCTGGCTGGTACCTCCGGTGTCATTCTCGATGGCGTAAATCACGCCATACGTTCCTGGTGTGGTTGGCGGGGTAACCTG
>JBBQZJ010000033.1:0-12667 GCA_038207805.1 Actinomycetales bacterium
GACGACCGGCGCAACATCCAGTTTCTCGACGCCGACATTGTGGTGTCTGCCGCGGATCTCCACCACACCGAGACCGAGCTGCTCGCGCCCGAGAACCAGACCTACCCTCAGAACTACTGGGACACGAAAATGCCGGGCCCCAGCGCCCTGCTGCTCTATCTCGGTGTTGAGGGCGCATTGCCCGAACTCGAGCACCACACCCTGCTGTTCGCGCGCGAGTGGGAGCGGGGATTCGAAGCGATCTTTGGTGACGAGTCCTCCGTGCCCGAGCCGGCGTCGTTGTACATCTGCAAGCCCGGTGGCGTCGACCCCGACGTGGCGCCCGAGGGCTACGAGAACCTCTTCGTGCTCGTTCCGATTCCGGCCGATCCGACGATCGGGCGGGGGGATGTCGACGGGGATGGTGACACCCGCATCGAGGTGCTGGCCGACCGAGTGATCGGGCAGATCGCCGACTGGGCGGGCATCCCAGACCTCGCGTCGCGGATTACGCTGCGCCGCACCCTGGGTCCCGGCGACTTTGCGGATGATCTGCACGCGTGGCGTGGCACCGCACTCGGACCCGCCCACACCCTTAAGCAGAGTGCGTTCTTTAGGGCAGGTAACGTCTCGAAGAGGGTGAAGGGCTTGTACTACGTCGGCGGCTCGACGATTCCCGGCATCGGCCTGCCGATGTGCCTGATCAGCGCCGAGATTCTCGTTAAGCGTCTGCGCGGCGACACATCGACCGAGCCGATGCCCGAGCCACTCGTCCGGACCAACCCCGCCGACACATGACCTTCGCGTACCTCGCGGCGCTCCTGGTCGCACTAACCGGAATGGTCATGCTTGATCGGCGGTTCCGGTTGTTCTTCTGGGCGGCCCCGTGGCGCGCTGCTTTCGTGCTGGTCGCTGGGCTCGGGTTTTTCCTGGCGTGGGATCTGGCCGGTGTCGGCCTCGGGATCTTCTTTCGCGGCGAAACAGTGTTCATGACCGGGCTGCAGGTCGCACCCGAGGTGCCGGTCGAAGAGGTGTTCTTCCTCACTCTGCTCTGCTACCTCACGATGAATCTGGTCGGCTGGCTGACCGCCCTGCAGGCTCAACCGAAATCGGGTCGGCCATGACGTACTGGTCACTCAACGCGGCTTTCCTTGGCGTTGTGGTGCTGCTTGTCGTGATCGGGCTGCTGGTGCGCCGGTCCCCGCGCCCGCTTACGGTCGCTGTGACGCTGGGCATCCTGCTCGTTGTGACCGCGGTGTTCGACAACATCATGATCTCCGTGGGCTTGGTCGCTTATAACCCGGATGCCATCAGCGGGGCATTCATCGGTGTGGCGCCGCTGGAGGACTTCGCCTACGCGATCGCCGCCGGAGTCGGGCTGCCGACCGTGTGGGCACTGCTGTCGCCCGTCCGCTCGACAGGCCCCGACGTCACACCGGGACTCGCCGATGCTTAGGGCGCTCTTTGTGTCATCCCGCCCCCTGAGCTGGATCAATACCGCCTTCCCGTTCGCGGCGGCCTACCTCTTGACGGCGCGCACGATCGACGCGACGTTCGTGATCGGCACGATATTCTTCCTGATCCCCTACAACCTCGCGATGTACGGGATTAATGACGTCTTCGACTACGAATCGGACCTTCGCAACCCGCGCAAGGGTGGCGTCGAAGGCGCACTGCTCGACACCCGGATGCACCGACCGACGCTCATCGCATCCGTAGTGACGACCGTGCCGTTTGTGGTGTATCTCGTGGTCGTGGGCTCGCCCCTGTCGTGGCTTGTGCTCGCGGTGTCTCTCTTCGCTGTCGTCGCGTACTCGGTGAAGGGACTGCGGTTCAAGGAGCGGCCGTTCCTCGATTCCCTCACATCCAGCACCCACTTCGTCTCCCCGGCCGTCTACGGGCTCGTGCTGGCGGGAGCCGTGTTCACTGCCCAGCTGTGGGCCGTGCTCGGGGCATTTTTCCTCTGGGGCATCGCCAGCCACGCGTTCGGCGCGGTGCAAGACGTCATCGCCGATCGCGAGGCGAACATCTCGTCTATCGCGACGGTGATCGGTGCGAGAGCAACCGTTCGGTTTGCCGTTCTGGCGTATCTGCTCGGCGGAGTACTGCTGCTCTTCAGCGCCTGGCCGGGACCGCTGGCTTCGATCCTCGTTCTGCCATACGCCGCGGTGTGCGCGCCGTTCTGGAACGTGTCGGATGCGGCGGCGGAGTCAGCAAACCGCGGCTGGCGGCGCTTCCTGCTCCTCAACTTCGTGACGGGATTTCTCGTGACCATGCTGATGATCTGGTGGGTTCTCCTGGGCTAGTCAGCTTGCGCTTCATTAATGTTAGCCACTAACATTCTGATGTGAGCACCAAGACACAACAAACCCGCGAGCGAATTCTTACGGCCGCGCTCGAGCAGTTTGCCGCGCGCGGCTACGACGCCACCACCGTGGCACAGATTGCCAGCAGCGCCGGCGTGACCGAGATGACTTTCTTCCGGTACTTTCCCGCCAAAGAGAACCTGCTGCTCGACGATCCGTACGATCCGCTCATGGCGGCGGCGGTGGCCGACCAGCCGCACGGGCTCGACGCCCTCACTCGCGTTGTCCGTGGCGTTCGCGCGGCATGGCAATCGCTTCCGATTGCCGAGACGGGCGAGGTACGAGAGCGGATGCGAATCGCGGCGGCATCCCCTGCTCTGCGCGCAAGCATGGCTCGCAACACCCACGCCACCGAGGAGGCGATCGTGGCGGCGGTGCCCGACGTGGACTACCGAACCGCCCGCATCGCCGCCGCGGCCGTGCTCGCGGCCCTGATGGCCGCGCTGCTGCTGTGGGCGCAGAGCGACGACGGCGAGCTGGGCGAAGCTATCGATTCGGCGCTTGACGTTCTCGAGGTGCGCCGTGGCTGAGGCAGCCCTTGCGGGAATCGGCTTGGTGCGCACCTTCGACGAAGGGGCGGGCATCCGAGGCGTCGACATCGACGTTCAGCCGGGCGAAGTGCACGCACTCGTGGGCCTTAACGGCGCCGGCAAGTCCACGCTCATGCGACTACTGCTCGGGATGCTTCGTCCCGAGGCCGGGACCGTAACCCTCGCCGGTCACGAACTCGCTGCGGCTCCGTCGGCGATCTGGGCGACAGTCGGGCACTTGGTCGAGTATCCCCTTGCCTATTCGGAGCTCACCGCCCGCGCCAACCTTGAGCTGGGGGCTCGTCTGCACGGAGTCGCGCCGAGGGCGATCGCTGCCATGGTGGAGTCGATCATGGGCGAGCTGAACCTCGCTAGCTATGCCGGCCGCCGCGCGGGACGGCTCTCACTGGGCAACAGGCAGAGGCTCGGCTTGGCGTCAGCACTTCAGCACGATCCTCGGCTGATAGTGCTCGACGAGCCAACCAACGCACTCGACCCCAGTGGGGTCATCCTCCTGCGCGAGTCGCTACGGAGGCGGGCGGATGCCGGGGCAGCGATCTTCGTGTCGAGTCACCACCTCGACGAGGTCGCCCGCATCGCCCACCGGATAACCGTGCTCAACGCCGGACGTGTGATCGGCTCGCTCGATCCGGGTGGAGCGGATCTCGAGCGGGCATTCTTCGACCTTGTGCACGCTGACGACCTGGTGAATGCTGCAGACCTAGTGAGGGCTGCCGAGCAGGTGGTGGCACGATGAGGGCCGCGCTGGCTACTGAGGCGATGAAGTTTCTCAGGGCGCGGGTGCCCGTGGTGACGACAATCATGCTCACCCTTGGCATCGCTGTGCTGTGTGCCGCAATGCTCGGCGCTCTCGGCTCCGGCGACCCACAGCTTGTCGCTAAGCTCGGTGCTCTGGCCGACCCGGGAGGCTGGGTGGGCTTTGTCCTTGCGGCGTCACAGATCAGCGCGATAGCGGGCCTGCTCGGCTTCGGTGTGGCATTGTCGTGGCTGTTTGGGCGCGAGTTCGCTGACGGTACCGTCACGGGGTTGTTCGCCCTTCCCGTCGGTCGCGGAACGATCGCGGCGGCGAAGCTCGTCGTCTACGTCGTCTGGTCGCTTATCGTGGCCGTGGTGTTGAGCTTCGCGGTGGTGATGATCGGTCTGATCGCCGGCCTCGGATCCGTACCCGCCGAGGCGGTTCCGCTCCTGGGAAGGCTGGTAGCCGTGACCCTGCTTACGGCCCTGCTTGCCGTCCCGGCGGCGGTCGCTGCCACCCTCGGTCGCGGGCTGCTTGCCGGTATCGGGGCGATCATTGGGGTCGTCATCGCATCGCAGGTCGCGGTGTTCAGCGGCATCGGCGCCTGGTTCCCCTTCGCGGCGCCGGGAATGTGGGCCACCGGGGCGCCGGTGTCGGCGGTGCAGCTAGCTCTCGTTGGCCCCGTGGCCGCCGCCGCGGCCGCGCTTGTCGTGTTCGCGTGGCGTCGTCTCCAGCTCGACCGGTAGCACGAACCTAGCGATCCGCTCGACGACGGCGGGATCGGACAGGATTCGGTTGTGGCCGAGCCCCGAGGTGATAATTACCTCCACCGGCCCCGTGTGGGCATCCGCGATCAGGAGCGCCTGACCGGGGTCCACGATGCCGTCGTCGCCGTCGTGGACCAGCAATACGGGCACACGGAATGATGTCGGATCGAGTTCCGAAACAAGCCTGCGCCAGGGGTTGGCGACGGCGCTGAACGCCCGGCGTTCGATGCGGCGGCGAAGCCCGGCGGTGGCCCGCGGCCCCAGACCGAGCGCCGCGACGAACTGGGTCACCAGTTGGTCGGCGTTGTACATGCCGGACACTCCAACGATTCGGCGCACAGGCACGGATTCGCGGGCTGCCAGAAAGCTCGCGAGAACCCCCAACGAGTGCCCGATGAGGGTGTCGACGGGCCCGTGTACCCGCGCAATCTCGGTGATGGCGGCCGCGTAGTCGAGAACTGTGGTGCCCGTGCCCGGCGATGAACCGTTGCCCGGTGCATCGAATGCGATGACCGTTACGTCGCCCGACTCCAGCGCCTCGATCAGAACGGAGAACCGAGAGGCCCGGCTTCTCCAGCCATGAGTCAACACGACCAGTTGCCGACCGCCACCCCAGCGGTAGGTGACCACCTGCTGTCCACGCACCTCGATGGCCTCGACGATCGCGCGCTCGTGCACGCCCCGGTCTCTCACGTGCACGGTTTCTGGCGCACCGAGGTAACCGAACAGTCCGTACGCGATTTCGGATGCCAGCGGCGGAACGACGATTCCCGTCACGCGCAGCGCGCCCGTCAGCAAGCTCATTTTGCTCTCCAACCGTTCGTGGTTCTTTTATAAATACGATCGTTCGTATAGTATAGATCTCGTGACCATAGGGCAAGCGGCGAGCGCAACGGAGCTCATTGCAGTGACAGAGGATGGGCGTCGCGCTCGCGGTGCTGCATCCCGCACTCTCGTGATGAGCCGTGCCGTGAATCTTGCGTCTGTCAACGGTCTTGACGGGCTGTCGATCGGCGACTTGGCCGCTGACACGGCCATGAGCAAGGGCGGCATCGTAGGGCTGTTCGGTACCAAGGAGCAGCTCCAGTTGGCCACAGTCGAGGCGGCTCGCCAGATCTTCATTGACGCCGTCATAACGCCCGCGCTCGAGGTGAAGGGCGGCAGGCAGCGACTGGCCGCTCTCATCGACGGCTGGTTGCTCTACAGCGAGAGCCGGGTTTTCGCGGGCGGGTGCTTCTTCGTTGCCGCATCGGCCGAGCTGTCATCGCGTCCCGGGGTGGTGCGGGATGCGGTGGCAGCGGCACTCGAGGACTGGAACGACTTCATCGTGCGCACCATCGAGCGGGCAACCTCGCGCGGCGAGCTGGATGCGGGCACCGATCCGGAGCAACTCGCGTTCGAGATCACCTCATTGCTCGACGGCGCGAACTCGATGTCGCTGCTGCGCGACAGCACTGAGCCCTACCGCCTGGCGAGAGTCGCGCTTGCACGGCTGCTCTAGCCGTCGAAGCCTAGGTTGCGTGCCATCTGTTCCAGTACGGCGACGGACTGCTCGTACTGCTCGGCCGTCACGCCTGCGCTCACCTGGGTGCGCTGTGCAGCAACGACGAGCTCGAGCCGCTCGAAAGCCCCGCGACCGCGCTCGGTGAGAAGGTATCCACTGGGGCCGGTGACCACCCACGCGCTCTCGACCAGTTCGGTGAGGTGCTCCGCGGAGGACTCCGCCGGGTCGTCGCCGGCGGCCGGCGACAGGAATGGCGCGACCGCGGCATCCAACTGTTCGACGGTTGCCGGTTCGCGCGACAGCACATTGAGCAATTGCCACTGCCGCCGGGTAATGCCGTGCTCTTCGAGTGTCGCGGCGAACTGCTCGTCGATCAAGCGGTCAACAAGTTTCAGCCAGAAACCGATGGGTCGCGGTGTGTCCATGCTTGAGGTTACGCCTCGTCCCTGCCTCGGGAGGCCTTTGCGTGGGCGGTTACTGTACGCGGGTGTGCGGAGCCTTCACGAGTAGAAGCAGCACAAGCCCGACAGCGAGCACGATGACGATCCCGAGGATGCCCCAGTACTGAGCACCACCGACAGCGATGAACAACGTCCACAGGGCCGGCGAGAGGAAGCTCGCGGCTCGACCCGTGGTCGCGTACAGGCCGAAGATCTCACCCTCACGCCCGGCGGGAGTGACTCGAGCTAGGAACGAGCGGCTCGCGGCCTGCGCGGGCCCCACAAACAGGGTCAGGATCAGGCCTCCGATCCAGAAGGCCATCGTTCCGCCGTCGTGCGCGAAGAACACCGCCAGTCCGGTGACCACGAGGCCGGCGAGCGCGACGGCAATGACGGCTTTCGGCCCGAAGCGGTCGTCGAAGCGGCCCGAAATGATCGTGCTGATTCCCGCCGTGAGGTTGGCGACAATTCCAAAGATGAGCACGTCCTGAAAGCTGAAGCCAAAGGTTACGGCAGCAATCACGCCACCAAAGGTGAAGACTCCCGCCAAGCCGTCGCGGAATACCGCACTTGCGAGGAGGAACCAAAACGTCGGTCGCGTCTCACGATAAAGCCGCGCGATGTCCTTTCCGAGCTCTTTGTAACTGGCGAAGAAGCTAACCCTGCCCCTGCGACCGGGATTCTCGGCGATCTCGGGAACGTTGAGAAAGATCGGGATCGAGAAGATTACGGTCCAGACGGCGCAGGTGAGGGCCACCAATCGGATGTTGATGCCGTCGACCTCGCCCACACCGAGCAGACCGCCCGCATCGCCGGCAATGAAGAGCACGTACACGAGCAACAGAACGATGATGCCACCGAGGTAGCCAAAGCCCCAGCCGAGGCCGCTAACTTTGCCGACGGTTTTCGGGGTCGACACCTGAACGAGCATGGCGTTGTAATTGACGTTCGCGATTTCTGCGAACACATTGCCGATCGCCACCAGCGCCACGCCCAACACGAAGTATCCCGGCCCGGGCTGCACGAAGAACATCGCGCCCATACTGAGCACGACGAGGCCCGTGTTCACGGCGAGCCAGAGCTTTCGCCGGCCGGCGGCATCCGATCGTTGTCCGATCACGGGGGCAATCAGCGCGACCAAAAGGCCCGCGATGGTGATCGCCAATCCGAGCCCGGCCGAGAGGTTAGAGAGGGCGCGATCGTAGGCGGGGTCACCCTCGCCGAGCGCGGCAACTTCGGGGTCGAGAAAGAGCGAACTGGTGAGGTAGACGGTGAACACGAACGTGGTGATGACCGTCGCGAAGGGCTGGGTGGCCCAGTCCCACAGCGCCCACGAGAATACTTGTTTGCGGGGGATCACCTTGCCGGCTTGAAGGTCAAGGCCCACTGCGGCGATGGCACCGGTATTGGCGGTGACCGGAACCTTCTTGGATGTGCCTACCGGGACGTCATTGTCGGGAGTCTTGTCCGTCATGCTCACACGCTAGCGGGTAGACGTGTTCTCCACGTGAACTTTTCTGACCCAACTCTGCGCGGTCGCGTGAATGAGTACCAGGGTGATCGCGGCGAGCACTGCGTTACGGAATGCCGGGTCAAGACCATTCCAAGCCGTCGAGCGCCACATCTGGAACCACTCGCCGCCGATGGTAATGAATCCGGCGAAGAAGAGGGCGATGATCATGAGCAAACCGATCGAGGAGACAGCGCGGGCGGTGTCGAAACTGCCGTTGGTGATGAAAGCCCGCATCCAGTAGACGCAGGCGGCGATGAGAACGAGGGCCGCGATGCTTTCCCAGATGATCAGGCCTATATATGCGACATTCCAGGCAACCGGGTCGGTTATCGCGCGCCAGATCACATCAGGATCGAGCCCCGAGCCGGGCGTGCCGCCGAAGTTGGTGGTGTCCATCGCGAGCACGTGCTGCACGAAGGCAAAGTTGGTGCCGTAGTCAGTGATGTTGCCGAGCGCGACGAGCAATATGTACAGGGCGTTGGTTGCTACCAACACCGCGACAGCGAACGGCAGGGAGCCAAGCTTCTGCCACCACGTGCGCTTATCGGGAGTTATGGTCATATCTGCACTGTAGGACGACTGGGATTTCTCGTCACCTTGAGTCACCCCGACTCAACTTCAACTTGACAGCGGCGGATGCAGGGATCAAACTTGATACAGCGCGACTCAGGTTTGAGGAGTGGTTTGGATACGGCTGCACGGCGGCCTACTCAACCAGCGAGGCGCATCCACAGAAATAAGGAGTGAGAGCACATGGCTCGAGCAGTAGGTATCGACCTGGGCACCACCAACTCGGTGGTCGCAGTCCTCGAAGGTGGAGAACCCACCGTCATCGCGAATGCCGAAGGCTTCCGCACCACACCATCGGTTGTGGCGTTCACCAAAGACGCCGAAGTGCTGGTCGGTGAGACCGCCAAGCGCCAAGCAGTCACGAACGTTGACCGCACCATCGCATCCGTCAAGCGCCACATGGGCACCGACTGGAAGCAAGACATCGACACGAAGAAGTACACCGCGCAGGAGATCTCGGCGCGCATCCTCGCAAAGCTGAAGCGCGACGCTGAGCAGTACCTGGGCGAGCCAGTCACGGATGCCGTGATCACGGTTCCCGCCTACTTCAACGATGCAGAGCGCCAGGCCACCAAGGAGGCCGGTGAGATCGCGGGCCTCACGGTGCTCCGCATTATCAACGAGCCCACAGCCGCGGCTCTCGCTTACGGACTCGACAAGGGCAAAGAAGACGAGCTCATCCTTGTCTTCGACCTCGGTGGCGGAACGTTCGACGTCTCGCTGCTCGAAGTGGGTAAGGATGACGACTTCTCGACCATCCAGGTCAAGGCGACGTCCGGTGACAACCGGCTCGGTGGCGACGACTGGGATGGCCGTGTCGTCGACTACCTGATCAAGCAGTTCAAGGCGACCACCGGTGTGGATGTCTCCAGCGACAAGATCGCCAAGCAGCGCCTCAAGGAGGCGGCAGAGCAGGCCAAGAAGGAGCTGTCGAGCCAGACCTCGACGACCATCCAGTTGCCCTACCTGTCACTGACGGAGAACGGTCCCGCCAACCTCGACGAGACGCTCACCCGGGCCAAGTTCGAGGAACTGACGGCCGATCTGCTCGAGCGCACAAAGAAGCCGTTCAACGACGTGATCAAGGAGGCCGGAGTCAAGCTCTCCGAGGTCGCCCATGTCGTACTTGTGGGCGGTTCCACTCGCATGCCCGCCGTCGTCGAACTCGTCAAGAAGCTCACCGGGGGCAAGGAGCCCAACAAGGGCGTCAACCCCGACGAGGTTGTTGCGGTCGGCGCGGCCCTGCAGGCCGGCGTTCTGAAGGGTGAGCGCAAAGACGTTCTCCTCATCGACGTGACGCCCCTGAGCCTCGGAATCGAGACCAAGGGTGGCATCATGACCAAGCTCATCGAGCGCAACACTGCGATCCCGACCAAGCGCAGCGAAACCTTCACCACGGCCGACGACAACCAGCCGTCCGTGGCGATCCAGGTGTTCCAGGGCGAGCGAGAGTTCACCAGGGACAACAAGAACCTGGGAACCTTCGAGCTGACCGGTATCGCTCCGGCGCCCCGTGGCATCCCACAGATCGAGGTCACCTTCGACATCGACGCGAACGGCATTGTGCACGTGTCTGCCAAAGACAAGGGCACGAGCAAGGAGCAGTCGATGACGATCACCGGAGGCAGCTCGCTCTCGAAGGACGACATCGAGCGCATGGTGCGCGAGGGCGAAGAGCACGCGGCCGAGGACAAGGCTCGCCGTGAGGCTGCCGAGACCCGAAACACCGCCGAGCAGCTTGCCTACTCGACCGACAAGCTCATCAAGGACAACGAAGACAAGCTGCCCGACGACGTCAAGGCGTCGGTTCAGGCGGATGTCGATGCCCTCAAGAGCGCGCTCGCGGGCGACGATGAGGCAGCGGTGAAGTCGGCCTTCGATACTCTCGGTCAGAGTCAGCAGAAGCTCGGCGAGGCGATCTACGCCTCAAGCGAGACCGCTGCCGGCGATGGCGACTCGGGCGAGCCAGCCGCCGAAGCGAACGACGAGGATATCGTCGACGCCGAGGTCGTTGAGGAAGACGAACCGTCCGCGGACGAGCCCAAGAAGTAGCCATGGCGGACAAGAACGAACCCCACAACAACGAGGAGCCGGTCGTCCGCGACAAGCGACGAATCGATCCCGAAACCGGAGAAGTTCGAGAGCCAGCCGCCGATCAAGCCGCCGATCAAGCCGCCGAGCCTGCAGCGGAGGCGGGAGCACAGACTCCCGCCTCGGCTGCGGGTGAGGATGCCGGCAACGCGGCAGAGGGGGCGACCGAGCTCAGTGATGCCGACCAAGAGCTTCTGGACCAGGCAGCTCAGGACCTGGTCGCCGACATGAGATCCGACATGCTCCGCGCGCAGGCCGAGTTGGTCAACTTTCGCACTCGAGTCGAGCGTGACCGGGTGACCAACCGCGAGGCGGTTATTGCCGAGGTAATGCGCAGCATGCTTCCCGCCCTGGACGACCTTGCGAGGGCCGAAGCGCACGGTGATCTCGTCGAGGGAGCGCCACTGACACTGGTAGCTCAGAAGCTGCGCGGAGCGTTCGAGAAGTACGGCCTGAGGCAGATTGGTGAGAAGGGCGAGCCCTTCGATCCCGCCTTCCACGAAGCCGTAGTTCAGCTGCCGTCGCCCGACGTCACGGTGAACACGATCGCGGACGTTATCGAACCCGGCTTCATTCTGGGGGACCGACTCGTGCGGCCGGCCAAGGTTGCCGTGTCCGTGCCCGCCGAATAGCGCAAAGGGAGCCCATAGATGGCCAGCCAAGACTGGTTCGACAAGGACTTCTACGCCGTTCTCGGTGTCTCCAAGGACGTCTCGGAGGCCGACCTCAAGAAGACCTACCGCAAGCTCGCGCGCCAATTTCACCCTGACTCCAACCCCGGCGACGCCAAAGCCGAAGCAAAGTTCAAGGAAATCAGCGAGGCTCACTCGGTGCTTTCAGACACGGAACTGCGGCGAGAATACGACCAAATCCGAGCCATGGGATCGGGCGCGCGCTTCACGGCGGGTGGCCAGAACGGCGGATTTGAAGATGTGTTCGGCGGCATGTTCGGCGGCAACCAGCGCGGCAGCTATCAGGGCACGAGCTTCGAGGACCTCCTCGGCGGCATGTTCGCCGGGGGGAATCAGGGATTCCGCACTGGCCCGACCAAGGGCCGAGACCTCACGGCGTCGACGACCCTCGACTTCGTCACCGCGATTAGGGGCGAGACGATCAAATTGCAGCCCGCCGGCGGCGCCCCCATCAATGTGAAGATCCCGGCCGGTGTGAGTGATGGCCAGAAGATCAAGCTTGCGGGTAAGGGCTCACCCAGCCAAGACGGAGGACCGGCGGGCGACCTCGTGCTGACCGTGACCGTTCGTAAGCATCCGGTGTTCGAGCGCGACGGGCTCAACCTTCGCCTCGAGGTGCCGGTGACCTTTGCGGAAGCGACCCTCGGCGCAACGATCGAGGTGCCCACTCTCGGCGGCGAGCCGGTGAAATTGCGAGTGTCGCCGGGAACCCCGAGCGGACGTATCTTGCGCGTAAAAGGCAGGGGTGTCACGTCCTCGAAGGGCACCGGAGACCTGCTTGCCGAAGTGCAGGTCGCGGTTCCCGCCAGAGTCACGGATGAGGCCGCCGTGCACCTACGCGCGTTTGAGGCATCCCAGCCAGCCGAGAACCCGCGCGCCGAGTTGCTCGACAAGGCGAGGAGCGACCACTGATGTCCGAACCGCTCGACGAGTTCTCCCCGGTGTTCGCAATCGCGATCGCGGCGCAGCTCGCGGGCATGCATCCGCAGACGCTGCGCCAGTACGATCGCCTCGGCCTTGTGAGTCCCAGGCGCACGACGGGCCAATCACGGCGCTATTCGATGCGTGACGTCGCTCAGCTGCGCGAAATTGGAGCGCTCACGGGTCAGGGGCTCAACCTTGAGGGCATCAAGCGAATCGTCGATCTCGAGAATCAGGTTGCCGCACTCGCCGGGCGCGTGCGCGAATTGGAACACGCGCTGGCCGACGAACTGCTCTCGCGCCCCGGGCGTCGGGTGTTCGCCGCCGGAACCGCGGGCGAGGTCGTATCCCTCAAGGCGGGATCGCGCGCCGAGCGCCCCAATCAGCTCGTCGTGTGGCGACCGCTGCGGCGGGGATGACAGTGGCAACCGCCAGCAGTCCCGAGTTCAGCTTCGAGACCCTTCGACGCTGGCCCGACGTTGAGGACCGCGACCTACTCGCGGTGGATGCCAGCGACCGGCTGATTCTCGACGAGGC
>JBBQZJ010000034.1:0-12380 GCA_038207805.1 Actinomycetales bacterium
GCCATAACGTTCACGACAACTCGGTGGGCATCCGATCTCCCGCCGAGTGCGCGCCCCTCGTCGATCAGGGCGCGGGCGCTGCGCACTCCGTCGGGGGTCGTACCCGAGGTGAGAATGGTTCCATCCGCGAGTTCACCCGACAGCGACAGGCCCTTCGGCCCTCCGGTGCCCACCAGAATCGGAACGGCGCCGGTGGGCGGCCAGTCGAGTGTGACGCGGTCGAGCGTCACGAAGGTGCCGTCGACGCTGACCTCCTCGCCGCGTAGGAGGCCCCGTAGCGCTGGCAGATACTCGCGCATGAGAGTGAGCGGCGACGAGACTCGTGCGCCGACCTGACCCATCCAGTCCAGAACACCATTGCCCACGCCCGCGTGAAACCGACCGGGGAACAGTCGCTCGATGGTCGCGATCTCCATTGCCGTCACGGCGACGTTGCGCAGGGGAATGGGCAGGAGTCCGATTCCGATGTGCAGCCGCTCGGTCCACGCCAGTGCCGCTGTCGATGCGGTCAAGCCACCCTCGAGAAAGCAGTCCTCCCACAGCCACAGTTCGTCGAGCCCGGCCCGATCGGCGGCCACAGCGATGTCGCGCAGGCGTTCTGGCGCGAACTGCGGAAGGAATACCGCACCGAGAACAGTCATCAGCTCAGAACTGCCAGGGGTACGGCGACCAGTCGGGGTCGCGCTTGTCGAGGAATGCGTCGCGGCCCTCGACGGCTTCGTCGGTTCCGTAGGCGAGGCGGGTTGCCTCCCCGGCAAGCACCTGCTGGCCGGCAAGCCCATCGTCGATCGCATTGAAGGAGAACTTCAGCATGCGGATCGAGGTCGGTGATTTGCCGAGAATCGTGTTCGCCCAGTCGATCGCAGTCGACTCCAGCTCGGTGTGGGGCACCACGGCATTGATGGCTCCCATCTCATAGGCGCGCTGCGCGGAGTACTCGCGGGCGAGAAAGAAGATCTCGCGGGCGACCTTCTGGCCGACCTGGCGGGCCAGGTAGGCGCTTCCGTACCCACCGTCGAAAGAGCCGACGTCGGCATCCGTCTGCTTGAAGCGACCGTGCTCGGCGCTGGCGATGGTGAGGTCACAGACGACGTGCAGCGAGTGCCCACCCCCGGCAGCCCACCCGGGCACAACCGCGATGACCACCTTGGGCATGATGCGGATGAGGCGCTGCACCTCCAGAATGTGCAACCGCCCGCTGCCCGAGCGTTTCGCGCCCATCTCGGACCCCTCGTGGTACTCGTAACCGTCCCGCCCGCGGATGCGCTGATCGCCGCCCGAGCAGAACGCCCAACCGCCGTCCTTGGGGCTCGGCCCGTTGCCGGTCAGCAGAACGACACCGATCTTCGTGTTCTGGCGAGCGTCGTCGAGCGCGTCGTACAGCTCATCGACGGTGTGCGGCCGGAAGGCGTTGCGCACCTCCGGTCGGTTGAATGCGATGCGCGCGATCCGTCCCGTCGAGTCGTGGTGATAGGTGATGTCGGTGAGAGCGCCGAAACCCTCCACGTCGCGCCAGGTGTCGGCGTCAAACAGCTCGGAAACGAATGCCATGGCCCCCAGCCTAATCAGCCCTCATCTGGCTGGTTAGGTAGCGGGCAAGCTGGTTGAGTAGCGGGCAGGCTGGGTGAGTCGCGGCGTAGCCGCGTTTCGAAACCCGGCGCTACCGGCGAACCGTTCCGGTGAGCGCCGCGAGCCGGGCCAGGAGGCTCGGGCGGGCGAGTATCCAGCCCACCGCCATCACGATCAGGGATGCCGCGAAGATTCCCGCGCCCCACCAACTGGCGTCGTCGCGCGTGGCGTACATGTGATTGAGGTTGCGCAGCGCACCGGTGGTGAGCACCAGCGTCACGTGGACGATCGTGAAGGCCACGAAATACACCATCACCAACCAGTGCACGGTGCGGGTGAGGGCAAGGGGCACGAGGCGGTCAAGCGGGCGAAGTCGCGCCGCAAACCCCGGCGCCAGCCGGATGCCCGTGGCCAGGGCCAACGGAGCCGCAATGAACACCGTGGTGAAGTACGCCAACTGCTGCAGCGCGTTGTAGTTGATCCAACCATTGCCGGTGGGCCAGTCGAGGGACGCGTATTGCAGGCCCGCCGACAGCGCGTTGGGAACGATGTCCCAGCTGGTGGGAACGAGCCGCACCCATTGCCCGGTTGCGAACAACAGCACCCAGAACAGGATGCCGTTGAGCACCCAAAACGCATCGACACTGAGGTGAAACCAAGTTGGCAGCCCGTGTCGTACCGGGGGGTTGGTGCGCCGGAACGGACCGGTCGTGCGAACCCAGGAGTGGGTCGGGCGTTTGGCTTGCCTGATCTCCCACCCGGTTCGAAAGATGAACAGAAGGAAGAACGAGTTGAGGAAGTGCTGCCAGTTCAGCCACGCCGGAAAGCCGATCGGCGCCGACGCCGGCAGCGCCGAAGCACCGGGGTAGAGCTCGAGCCAGGCCTGCACGTCTGGCAGGTCGCGCACCAGTCGGGCCACTGCGACTGCCGCGACCGTGGCAATGATGATCCCCGGCACGATCCAGACCAAGGCAAACCACCGGCTGGATCGGGCGCGCGCCCAGCGCGATGACGTGGCCATGGGTGGACGGTGCCTTTCGGATTGCTGCCTAACAAGCCTAGTCTTGCGCTGATGTCTAGTCGTGCGCTCGGTCCCGACGTAGGGTTTTCGCGCCGGGGCGCGCTGGGCTCCATCCTGCTCGACCGTCCGCAGGCGATCAATGCGCTCACCCATGAGATGGTCCGGGCGATTGCAGCACAGCTCGCCGAGTGGGCCATCGACGACGCGGTGTCGACCGTCGCGATCTCCGGCGCCGGGGAGCGCGGCCTGTGCGCGGGCGGCGACGTGGTGCAGATCTACGAATCGGCACGGGTCGGGGGCGCGGAGGTTGCCCAGTTCTGGGATGACGAGTACGCCCTCAACCTCGCGATCTCGCGCTATCCAAAGCCCTACGTCTCCCTCATGAACGGCATTGTGCTCGGCGGTGGTGTCGGGGTATCGGCGCACGGTTCGGTTCGGGTGGTCACCGAGACCACGAGGGTCGGGATGCCCGAAGTCACGATCGGTTTCGTCCCCGACGTGGGCAGTACCTACCTGCTGTCGCGCGCGCCGGGCGAGCTCGGCACGCACCTCGCCCTCACCGGTGGTATGGCGACCGGTGCCGACGCCATTGCCATCGGGCTCGCCGACCACTACCTCCCGTCGTCGGCGTTGCCCGCCTTTCTCGCCGACCTCGAGTCGATGCCCGCAGTCGACGCGGTTACCCGGCACGAGGTGGCACCCCCACCGTCGGAGCTGATGACCCAGCGCGCCTGGATTGACGAGGCCTATGCCGGCGACGACGTGCTGACGATCGTGAACCGGCTGAAGAATTCGGATGTTCAGCAGGCGCGCGATGCGGCATCCGAGATTCTTGCCAAGTCACCGACCAGCGTGTGCGTGGCCCTCGAGGCGCTGCGCCGGGCGCGCACACTAGCGACCCTCGAGGAGGCGCTCGATCAGGAATACCGGGTCGGGATGCACGTGCTCGAGGGCACCGAGATCGTGGAGGGCATCCGGGCGCAAGTCATCGACAAGGACCGCAGACCTCGCTGGTCGCCGCCGACAATAGAACAGGTCACCCCGCAGGTGGTGGCTGGGTACTTTGCCGGGCCGGCGCGGAGTCGCGGTCGCGTAGGTTAGTGCCACTATGACGACACCCTTTACTGTCTCCGACGAGGTGGCAGACGCGCTCGCCGCCAACCGCCCCGTGGTCGCCCTCGAGTCCACGATCATCTCCCACGGGCTGCCCCGCCCGCGCAACTACGAGGCGGCCCTGGAGTTCGAAACGATTCTGCGGGATGCCGGCGTCACGCCGGCGACAATCGCGATCCTCGACGGCGTCCCCCAGATCGGCCTCGATGCGACCGGCGTTCGTCGGATCGCCGAGGAGGACATGGTCAAGGCCAGCGTGCGCGACATCCCGATCATCGCCGCAACCGGTGCAAGCGCGGCAACGACCGTTGCTGCCACCTCGCACCTGGCCGGTCTGGCCGGAGTCCGGGTGTTCGCAACCGGCGGTCTCGGTGGTGTGCATCGCGGCGCGAGCGACACCTTCGACGAGTCGGCCGACCTCTCGACCCTTGCTGTGACCCCGATCACGGTGGTTAGCGCCGGCGTCAAGTCGGTGCTCGATATCGCGGCCACGCTGGAGCGTCTCGAGACGCTCAGCGTTCCGGTGATCGGGTTCGGCACCACGATCTTTCCGAGCTTCTGGCTGCGCGAGTCCGAGTTCACCCTCGACTGGTCGGTCGGCACTGCCGCCGAGGTCGCAGCCATCATGCGCTCGCAGGACCAGCTCGGCCACGGGCAGGGCATTGTTGTCGCCAACCCGATTCCGCTTGAGCAGCAGTGGGACCCGGAGGAACACGACCGAGTGCTCGAGCAAGCGCTGGCGCTCGCCGACGAGGCGGGCGTGTCGGGCAAGGCCGTCACGCCGTTTCTGCTGCTGAAGATCGTCGAACTCTCGGGCGGTCGAAGCCTCGAGGTGAACCTCGACCTCGCGCGCAACAACGTGCGGGTTGCCGCCCAGATCGCCACCGCGTGGTGCGCGATCAATGCCTAGGCCCGTCACGATGAAGCCGCGCATCGTGTGCTTCGGTGACGTCATCGACGACGTGCTGGCGGTGCCAGAGGGCCCGATCAGGGATGACACCGACACACCCGCTCTCATTCGACAGCTTCCCGGCGGGTCAGCGGCCAACACCGCAGCGTGGCTCGGTGAGCTAGGTGCGGCCGTCGACTTCGTCGGAATCGTCGGACAGGGCGTCGGGGGTTCGGATGCCATGCGCCACACCGCAGCGTTGCCGGGCGTCGATGCGCACATTGCAACGCATCCCACCCTCCCCACCGGCACCATCGTCGTGGTGGTGCAGGGCCAGACTCGCACGATGCTGACCCAGCGCGGCGCCAACCTCGCACTCTCACCCGCGGATGTCACGGCGCAACTTCTGGGCGAGGCCGGTGTGCTGCACCTCACCGGGCACGTTCTGCTCAACGATGCCGGAGCCGCCGGCGTCACCGACCTCATCTCCCGCGCGACTGCGGCGGGTGTGGTGGTGAGCGTCGACCCGGGCTCCGCGGGATTCATTGCCGACTACGGAGTCGAGGCATTCCTTGCCGCGTTCGCCGGGGCATCCATCCTGTTCCCGAGCCTCGAAGAGGGCAGCCTACTCACGGGACTCGCCGCACCGGAGGCGATCGCGTCGAAGCTTGCCGAATCGTTCCCCACGGTCGCGCTGACGCTCGGCATCGACGGGGTTATCGTGGCCTTCGGTGACACTGTCGAACGCGTGCAGGCATCACACGCGGAGGTGGTCGATCCCACGGGGGCCGGCGATGCCTTCGACGCGGGGTTCTTGGCCGAGTGGGTGCAGTCCGGCGATCCGATCGCATCGGCGATGACGGGCGCCTTGGTGGGCGCGCGGGCGGTCACTATTGTGGGCGGGCGTCCTTAAGGGACTCGTACGCAGCGAGGGCTCGGCGACGGGTGTCGGCGAGGTCCACGATCGGGTCTGCGTAGGCATCAGTGCCATATTCCGGCACCCAGCGCCGGATGTACTCCCCATCGGGATCGAACTTCGCCGCCTGCAATTCGGGGTTGAACACTCGGAAGTAGGGGGCGGCATCGGCCCCGGAGCCGGCGACCCACTGCCAGCCCGCGGGATTGTTGGCTTCGTCGGCGTCGACGAGGGTATTCCAAAACCACTGCTCGCCCACCCGCCAGTCCACGAGCAGGTTCTTGGAGAGGAAGCTGGCCACCACCATCCGCACCCGGTTGTGCAGCGTGCCGGTCTGCCAGAGTTCGCGCATTCCGGCATCAACGAGGGGGATGCCCGTGCGCCCGCTCTGCCATGCCGTGAGCTCCTCGGGGTCGGCGTCGGCCCACGAGAAGCCGTCGAACGCTGGCCGGTAGTTGTCGGTCGCGAGCCTCGGCGAGTGGAACAGGATGTTCCAACTAAACTCGCGCCAGCAGAGCTGGCGCAGGAAAGCCGCCGAATTGCTGTGCCGCCCGAGCACCGCGTGCCAGATCTGGTACGGACTCAGTTCGCCAAACCTCAGGTGCGGGCTGAGCCGGCTCGTCGCGGCGACGGCTGGCTCGTTGCGTCGATCGTAGAGTGGCAGGCCGTGCTGGATGAAGGCCGCGAGGCGCGCGCCGGCGCCGGCCTCGCCCGGGGTCCAGGCGGCACGGAGTCCGGCGGCCCAGTCCGGGCGGGTCGGCAACAGGTTCCACTCATCGAGCGAGTCGGACGCAACTGACGCGTAGTCCACCTCGGGAGCAGGCAGCGGTTCGCGCACCGGCACGTCGAGGCAGGCGCGCCAGAACGGCGTGAATACGCGGTAGGGGTTGCCGTCGCCGGTGCTGACTGTCCACGGCTCGTGCAGCAGCGACCCCGCGTGGCTGTGCACCTCGATGCCGTCGTCACGCAGGCGAGTCTTCAGTCGGGCGTCGATGTCGCGTGCTGCGGAGTATCGGCGGTTCCAGTGCACCGCCGCGGCATCCGTCTGCGCGACGAGCGCGGGGATGACCTGCTCCGCGGGCCCGCGACGCAGCACCAGCGCGCCACCGACCGACTCCGCGAGTGCGGTGAGGCTGTGGTGCAGCCACCAGCGGCTCGCAGCACCGAGCGGGCGGATGTCGCTGCTGGCGTCATCCAGAACGTAGACGAGTACGACGGGCGCCCCTCGCTCGGCCGCCGCGGACAAGGCGGGGTTATCGGCGAGCCGGAGGTCGTCCCGCAGCCAGACAATGGTCGGCCGCTCGGCGGGTGTGGACACGCCCATCACCGGTCGACGCCGCGGCGGAGCTGATCCGTGAGCGAGGTGAGGGTGGCGAGTTGCTGATCGGTCAGCTTCTCCATGTGGCGAACGATTGAGGCCGAGTGGGTCACGGCAACCTTGCGAAAGAGCTCGTAGCCCTCATCGGTCAGACGCACGAGAGTGCCTCGGCCGTCGCCGGGGTCGGCCGTCTTGAGCAGCAGGCCGCGCGCTGTCAAGCGATCGACGAGGCGGCTGACGCTGGGCTGAGTGAGCAAGAGGTGTTTGTTGATGTCGCGGATGCGCAGTTGACGTTCGGGCTGTCGCGACAGGTTGAACAGCACGTCGTACTCGTTGAGTGAGAGCTCGCCGGTCGGGAACTCGGCGTGGAGGGCTCGTAGCACGGTCACTTGCGCCCGAAAGAGAGCCTCCCACGCATCGACCGCCGCAGCTCTGTTACTCACCTAACCAAACTACCGTTGGTTGAATGGCGGCTTGGCCGCGTACCCGCGTACCCGCCCACCCCGTTTTCGATACGCCCTGCCGGCTACTCAATCAGCGTTTGGTCGGTTAACAGGATTGAGGGCCGGTTCCAGAGGCTAGGAACCGACCCTCTCCCTTGCACCAAGAGTGTCCTGCAATCACATTCCGCTTCAGCTGCCACAGCAAACAACTTCTGCCCTATGAATGTATAACGGAAAGGTAACGCTGTCTAGTTATCTAACTGTTATTTTTTCATGAGTTTGCCGGAGTGCAATAGTCGTGACGCAACCCACAATGGACGAGTGTCCGCCAACTGGTATCGCCGGCGTCTGCCGGTGTTGACCCGCCGGTGGCAATTCGTCATCACGATGGCGCTTGTCGCAGTTAACGGCGCCGTGGTCGTGGCTAGCTCAGTAGTGGTGGCAACCCTCTCCGCCGGCGTCATTATCGACTACGGCACTTTCGGTCCTGCGGGCGCACAAATCCTCACGGGGCAGTGGTCGTCTGTGTTCGACGACCCGAGCATCCAGGCGGGGCCGTTCGAGTTGGGGTTCTGGGGTGTTCCCTGGTTGTTCGGGGTGAACACCGTCGCCGGGTGGTCGGTGTTCTTCATCATCGCGGGCGCGGCGGCGTCGATCGTGTTTGCCGCGGTCGTCCAGCGCGCCGTACGCGACAGTGCTGGCGAATGGAGCACGCCGCTCGCCGTCGCGTGCGCGGTCGTGGCCGCACTCATCGGATCGCCGGTCGCCGCCCTGTCTGCCGGGCATCCGGCGCAGTTAGCAGTGCCCATCATGTGGGTTGCCGTCGGCCTTCTTGCCCGCCGCGGTCGACCGCTCGCGGCTGCCGTGCTGCTCGGGCTGACGACCGGTTGGGAACTGTGGGGGATTCTCGGGGTGCCGCTGCTGTTGCTGGCACCTCGACTCGACGCGCGCACCGTGTGGCGCTCCGCAGTCGGCGGAGCTGCCGCGATCGGCCTGCTGTTCGGGCCCTTCCTCGTGCTCGGCCCGTTCAGCATGTTCGGATTCGCGTGGCCCGTGTACAGCGGCACACTGCCCTACCTTCTGGCCCCGGACGCCGAACAATTCCCTTGGGTGCTGCGGCTAGCTCAGGCCGCTCTCAGCGTGGCGGCGGGTGCCGCAGTTGCTCTCGTGCTTCGCCGGCGTCGTGACTCGCTGTGGCTAGTGCCTCTGACGGTGTGCTCGGTGCGGCTGCTCTTCGACCCCGTGGCGCTGCACTACTACACGGTCGCTCCGGTGCTTCTCGCCATCGGCGGACTCGCGCTGTGCGCTGCGCAGGGCAGGTGGTGGATGCTCATCGCCGACTTGGTCATCCTGAACGTCTTCGTTGACATCCCGAGCCCCACGCTGGCGAGTGGGGTTGCGTGCGTTGTGCTGGCGGCAACCGTCACGGTTGCGGCGCGGACTAGTGATGCCATCCCGCTCGCTGCGGCGACATCGCCCTCGTAGTGTGGCGGGAGTTACCTACGGTTGGCGGGGGTTGCAACTCCCGCCACCGGTGAGGTTCTCCCGCCAAACGGTGAGGTTCTCCCGCCAACCCGTGAGGTTCTCCCGCCAAACGGTGAGGTTCTCCCAACCCGCGGTCTCGTTAGAAGAAGTCAGGCGAGGGCGTCGACGCCTGTCGGATGGAGACATCCGCGTGCCGATCGAACCGATAGCCAACACCGCGAACGGTGCGCACAATGTCCTCGAACTCGCCGAGCTTGGAGCGAAGGCGGCGAACATGCACGTCAATCGTGCGCTCGTTGGGGATTTCGTCGTCGCCGACGGACCACAATGACGCAATGAGTTCGGCCCGGTCGACGGTGCGTCCCTCACGAAGAACGAGGTACTGAAGCAGCTCGAACTCCTTGTAGGTGAGCGGTGCCGTCTCACCGTCGAGCTGGACCCGTTTGCGCGAGATATCCACTACGACGCCACCTCGCGGCTGTGCGACCGGCTGCTCGGTGCGACGGCGCTTGGCGAGTGCGGCTGGGTCCCGCAGGGCGAGACGCACGACATCTACGTCACGGCCACCCGAGCCCGCCGGAGCCAGCGCGACTGCCGCATAGGTCTCGGCCGCAGGAGCCAACTCGGCGAGGCGCCGGCGGAGTTGATCGACAACGTAGGTCAGGTCGATGCCTGCCTCGATGGCGGTGAACTCGTCAAGACCGACATAGAGCGCGAAACCGCGGGCCTCCGTGCCCTGGGGCACTGCCTGCGGTCGGCCGACACCGGCGGACACAGGGGTCGCGGATGCTTGTGTGACGGGCACCGCTGCGACGGGCGCCGGGGCGACGGGAGTCAATGGGGTGCGATCGATCGTTGCAATAGACATGAGGTCTAGTCCTTGATGTTGGTGCGAAGGGCCTCTGATGATGAGGGTGTGATCCTTCAGGGTGGTGCGGATGTTGCATATCGCGTCAGGCCGTTATGGGGGCGATGACCCGGGGAGTTGCTCGTTCGTGTCGAACTGCACTCGGCGAAGGGATGGCCGTTAGGCACACATTCGACAACACATGACGTCGCGCATCGCAGGAGCTCCCGAGGAGGTCATGGCGCGGAGGCGAACAGTCATGCATGCAACTATCGGGCACTCGGCACGATTTCGCAAGCTGGCCGGCGTCAGACGGTGCCATAGAGGCGATCGCCCGCGTCGCCAAGACCGGGCACGATGTAGCCGACCTCATTGAGCTTCTCGTCTAGCGCGCCGAGCACGATGGTCACCTCGCGGCCCACGGTGGCCTTCTCGACCGCGGCGAGACCCTCAGGAGCGCCGAGCAGGCAGACGGCAGTAACATCCACGGCTCCGCGGTCGAAAAGGTAGGTGATCGCCGCAATGAGCGAGCCGCCCGTCGCCAGCATCGGGTCGAGCACGAAACACTGCCGGTTGGACAGGTCGTCGGGTAGGCGCTCCGCGTAGATGTCTGGCTGAAGCGTCGTCTCATTGCGCACCATGCCGAGAAAGCCCACCTCGGCGGTGGGAACGAGCTTGACCATCCCCTCGAGCATTCCCAGTCCCGCGCGAAGGATAGGCACCACCAGAGGCTTCGGGTCGCTGATCGCGAGCCCTTTCGTCTCGGCGACGGGAGTGGTGATGGTGACGACATGGGTGCGCACGTTGCGGGTGGCCTCGTAGGCGAGGAGCGTGACGAGCTCCTCTGCCAGCGCCCTGAACGTGGGCGACGGGGTGTTCTTGTCCCGCAACACGGTGAGTTTGTGGGTTATGAGCGGGTGGTCGGCAACGTGGACTCGCATAGGCTCAATCTACTGTGGAGACGCTTTTGCCGGGCACTACCGACGAATGGATGACGCGCGCGCTCGCCGAGGCCCGGCTCGCCCTGTCGAGCGCAGACGTGCCGGTCGCCGCTCTCGTCTTCGCGGCAGACGGCACTCTGATCGGCGCGGGACACAACGAGCGCGAGCTGACCGGCGACCCCACCGCTCACGCCGAAGTCGTCGCGATTCGGGCGGCTGCGCGCGCCACGGGCTCCTGGCACCTCGAGGGCACCACCCTCGTCGTCACGCTAGAACCGTGCACAATGTGTGCTGGGGCGATACTGCAGGCGCGAATCCCGAGGGTCGTGTTTGGTGCGTGGGATGAGAAGGCGGGGGCAGTCGGAAGCGTCAACGACCTGTTGCGAGATCGCCGCCTGCCGCACCGGGTGGAAGTAATCGCTGGCGTTCGCGAGGCGGAATGTTCCGCCCTGCTCCGCGATTTTTTTGAGTCGAGGCGCGACCGGTAAGTCAGCTCGTGAAGCTGCGCGTTGGTCCTAGTCCGCGCCGCGGATAACGATCGCGTCGGTCGACGGATTGGCATCAGGAGCGGCCACGTACACGTCGGGTTCGATGAAGATGACCCGTGCAACAGGCACCTTCTCGCGGATCTCGTTCTCGACGGAGTTGATATGCCGCGCGACATCCAGCAACTTTGCATCGGGCGAGAAGGCGACCTTCGCGGCGACGAGCAGCTCGTCGGGGCCGAGGTAGAGGGTCTTGACGTGGATGAGTGCCTCGACGTCGGGATGCGCGTTGATGGCGTCGCGGATCGCAACCACGTCAGCGGGCCGCGCGCCTTCACCGACCAGAAGGCTCTTGGTTTCGATGCCGAGCACGACGGCAACGAGTATAAGCAGCACGCCGATCGCGAGCGTGCCGATCGCGTCCCAGGTTCCGTCCCCCGTGATAATCGTCAGCCCAACGCCGAGCATCGCGAAGACCAGGCCGGCGAGGGCCGCGATGTCCTCCAGTAGCACTACGGGTAGTTCCGGCGCTTTTGCGTGCCGGATGAACGAAATCCAGGATTCCTTACCCCGAACGAGGTTCGACTCGCGAACTGCGGTTCGCAGCGAGAATGACTCCAGACCTATCGCGACCGCAAGCACAACGATGGGCAGCCACGGCACTTCGAGCGGGTGCGGGTCGCGGAGTTTGTCGATCCCCTCGTAGATCGAGAACACCCCTCCCACCGAGAACAGGATGATCGAGACGACGAATGCGTAGATGTAACGCTCCCGTCCATACCCGAACGGATGAGAGGCATCCGCCCGCTTGCGTGCCTGTCGGCCTCCGAGCAGCAGGAGCCCTTGATTGCCGGTATCGGCCAGCGAATGAACGCTCTCGGCGAGCATCGAACTCGAGCCGGAGAACAGAAATGCGATGAATTTGGTGATCGCGATTCCGAGGTTGGCCGTGAGGGCGGCGACGATTGCCTTGTTTCCACCGCTTGTGCTCATGGGGGCAATCCTAGGATGTTCGCATGAGCACACTCCCCTCGATAGCGATCATCGGCGCTGGCTCGATGGGCGGCGCGATCCTCAGCGGCCTTCTCGCGCCGTCAGTGACGGTGGATGGCGGCATCCGCGTCACTAACCGCACCGAGGCCAAGGCGTCGCTGGTAAGGATGCCCGCGGTCGAGTCATTTGCGCTCGAATCCACACCCGACGCGAACGTTCGCGCCGTGGCCGGAGCAAAGGTTGTGCTCATAGGAGTGAAACCGGGGATGGTGCCGGGCACGCTGGCGGCGCTCGCCGAGTCGCTCGAACCCGACGCTCTGGTCATCAGCGTCGCGGCCGGAGTGACAACGGCAACCATGG
>JBBQZJ010000035.1:0-12345 GCA_038207805.1 Actinomycetales bacterium
GCGACGGCACTCTGATCGAGTCCACCGAGCACGATCTGTTCACCAGCGAATGGGCGCAGCGCCTCGCTCGCGTCGACGGTGTAGGTGGCAAGAAGATTGGCTGTAGCGCTCGGCAGCAGCCGCGGCGCCAATCCCCCGTACTGCTGATACCCCAGCGGCGTGCTCGAATCGTCGGCGCCGTCGGCAGCGACCACCGAATCGTATTCCTCGACCCCGATCGACAGCGTCACCGGTGCACCTGGTCGATCGAGGGTGATAATGGGCAGCGCTTCCGGGTCGGCGGCGGCCTCGATGAGCGGGTCGAGAAATGCTCCTGACGCTCCCAACAACTGGCGCTCCGCTACGGGGTCGACGAGCGTTACGACGCCAGCGGGACGCGGCGACAGGTAGATGCCGATGGGTACCGCCCCGACCGTCGAATCGTAGTTGCCCGCCGCAAAGGTGACAGTGGCATCGGCGGAGAGCAATCTGGGCTTGTTGGCCAGTTGGGAATCGGCGTACGCAATCTGGCCATCCGCAGTGCGCAAGACGAGGCCCACCGTGCCGACGATGATTTCGCCCAACTCCGGCGCGTACGTGAAAGCGAGCAGCGTCACGGGCGCGAGCGCTCGCTCACCGGTTAGCTCAGCGACGCTACTGGTGATGCTTATTCGGAACGCCTGCGGACGCGTCAGACCCGCGTTCGGCCGAACAGGAATCGGGATCCAAACAAGCGGCTCACTGAGCGCGGTGGATGACGAAAAACTCACCTGGGTGACCGGAGCAGCCACCTCGACCCCGGGCAGACTCCGGATGAGGTCGAGATCACTGTTGCTCAACCTCCCCGTGGCCGCATCGACCAGCGTGTCCGGCCGCAGCAGACCCGCAGTCACCGGGTCGGTGCCGCGCGCAGTCACGAGCAGGTCGTAGCTTCCGCGCCAGTTGTCGTTAAGGGTCTGCTGCAGAACAAAGCTAGCGGTGGACTGCAATCCCGAGGCTGCGAGCGGGGTCACCGCGACGAGGGCGAGTGCAACCAGCCGCTTGCGGTTGCGCGCGAGCCTGCGCACCGCACCCGGCATCCGTGCGGGCACCGTCACTCCAGCACCGTGCGCACGTGTGCCATCGACACGAGATTCTGGTCGTGAGACGCCGCCAGCACGCCGATGCCGTCCGACGCGAGCCCGGCGAGCGCACCGATGACCGAATCGGCATTCGCGCGATCAAGCCCGGCGGTGGGCTCATCGACAATGAGCACCCGAGGGCTAAGCAGCAACGCTCTCGCCAGCGCCACTCGTTGACGCTCACCACCGCTCAACTGTTCCGGGTAGTGGTTGGCTCGGTGTGCGACTCCGAGCATCCCGAGCAAGTCATCAGCACGGCTGGCGAGCTCTTTGGTCCGCCGGTCTGGCACTGCCGGGAGTAAGACGTTTTCCACGGCCGTCAGTCCTCGCACCAGAACACCGCCCTGATCGAGGTACCCGAGGTGGCCCCGTCGCAGCTCACTGAGCCGGTCGTCGGTTAGCCGGAGCACCGACTCGCCCTCCCACAACACGTCACCGGCGGTTGGCGCCATCAAACCCGCAGCAACCCGCAACACGCTCGTCTTGCCTGAGCCGCTGCGCCCCGCAACACAGTGGACCGTTGCTGGGTCGAGGCGCAGGCTGAGAGCTTGCGCGACGGTCACCTCGCCGAACACGATCGAAATGTCGATAAGTTCGACCATTGCTACCATCCGGCACCTCCGACGCAACAATCACGCTAGGCGAAGGGTGGTGCGACCGCTAGACCTTGAGGTACCTACTAATCGCCACGCCAGCGGATGCCGCAGCAAGCGCTGCACCGACGGCGATCAGAATCGGCACGACCACGAGGGCATCCCCCAGACCGACGAGGGTGGTCGTGGATTGCAGAGCACGGGTCAGGTAACCCTGAACGAAGAACTGCACGATCGCGACGATCGCGACACTGGCAAGAATCGAACCGATCAACGCCGCGAACACTCCCTCAAGAATGAAGGGTGTTTGGATGAAGCGGTTTGACGCCCCGACCAATCGCATGATGCCGAGTTCTCGTCGGCGCGAGAACGCGCTGAGCCGAATGGTGGTCGCGATCAGCAGCACTGCCGCGACGAGCATGAGTGCTGCAACGCCGATGGCCGTGTAGCTTGCGGCGTTGAGCACCGCGAAAATGCGGTCAAGATAGCTGCGCTGGTCGCGCACCTCCTGCACGCCCGGCGATCCAGACAGGCTTTCGATCAGAATATCGGCCTCTGTCGGGTCGACCAGATTCACCCGGAAACTCTCGTTGAGAGTCTCCGGTGTCACGAAGCTTGCAATCGGATTGTCGGCGAGCTGCTCCTGGAAGTTCGTATACGCCTGATCGTGAGTTTCGTACTCATACTTCTTGATGTAGGGCGCCAGAGCCGGCGACTTCAGCTGCGCCTCAACGGCGTCGATCTGGGTCTTCGTCGCCTCGCTCTGCGTGCAGGTGCCCGTCGTGTCGAGGTCGGTGCACATGTAGACCGCGACTTGGGCACGGTCATACCAGTAGTCCTTCATCTGACCGATCTGCATCTGCAGCAGGATCGCCGCCCCAACAAACGTGAGCGAAATGAACGTCACGAGCACGACAGAAATGACCATCGAGACGTTGCGCCGTAGGCCGCTGCCGACCTCCCCCAGGATGAGTCCGAGCCTCACGGGGCAACCTCGGTGCTCTGGCGCCCAAAGCCCTGCACCGGGACCGCCTGGGTCTGGTAACCACCCTGGCGTTCATCCCGCACGATCTGGCCCGAGATAAGTTCGATAACCCGACGCTTCATTTGATCAACGATTCCGGCATCATGCGTTGCCATGATCACGGTGGTGCCGCCGAGGTTGATCCGCTCGAGAAGAGTCATGATTCCCGCTGAAGTCGCGGGGTCAAGGTTTCCGGTCGGCTCGTCTGCCAGCAGGATCGCGGGCTTGTTGACCACGGCTCGGGCGATCGCCACTCGCTGCTGTTCTCCACCCGAAAGTTCGTGCGGGAAACGGTTGGACTTGCCCGCTAGCCCTACCATTTTCAGCGCGTCGGGAACCGCCTCTTGGATGTAGCCCTTGCTCTTGCCGATCACCTGAAGGGTGAACGCTACGTTGTCGAAGACGGTCTTGTTCGGCAGCAGTCGGAAGTCCTGAAACACGACCCCGAGGTTGCGCCGAAAGTAGGGGACCTTGCGGTTAGTGAGCGTGTTCAGGTGCTGCCCAAGAACGTGGATGGCGCCCTTGCTGGGTGTCTCCTCGCGCAGAATCAGACGAAGAAAACTTGACTTGCCAGACCCCGATGCGCCGACCAGGAAGACGAACTCCCCCTTGAGGATCTCGAGGCTCACGCCATTGAGCGCCGGTCGAGTCGTACCCGGGTAGGCCTTGGTGATGGAGTCGAAACGAATCATGACGGTGTCAGCCTAGATACCGGGTTTCGACGGGTGCGAGAGCGACACCCCCGGGGCGCGGATTCTCAGCTAACCCGCCGCTCGCCCGCCCTGTGCGCACGGCGGGAGTTGCGTCGCGCGCGGCGGGAGTTGCGTCGCGCGCGGCGGGAGAACGGTACGCACGGTGCGGGTTGCAACTCCCGCCAACAGAACGTTTCTCCCGCCAACCGGCGGGGGCGAGTGCTCGCGGCAATCGGTCGCCCGAGCCGGTCGCCTCACCCCTACTGATCGCGCTTGCGCCAGCGGATGCCCGCCGAGATGAACCCGTCGAGGTCGCCGTCGAACACGTTCGACGGGTTGTTCACCTCATAGTCCGTGCGCAGATCCTTAACCATCTGGTACGGAGCCAACACGTACGAGCGCATCTGGTCGCCCCAACTCGCTGTGATGGTGCCAGCCAACTCCTTCTTCGCCGCAGCCTCTTGCTCGCGCTGCAGAATGAGCAGCCGCGACTGCAGCACCCGCATTGCGGCTGCCCGGTTCTGAATCTGGCTCTTCTCGTTCTGCATCGAGACGACGATTCCCGTCGGGAGGTGGGTGAGGCGAACGGCGGAGTCCGTGGTGTTCACCGACTGGCCACCGGGGCCGCTCGACCGGAAGACATCCACGCGGATGTCGCCGTCAGGCACCTCGATAGCTCCCGCTTCCTCGATAAGCGGGATCACCTCGACCGCCGCAAAACTCGTCTGGCGCTTGCCCGCGGAGTTGAACGGGCTCATCCGCACCAAGCGGTGGGTGCCGGCCTCGACGCTCAGTGTGCCAAACGCGTAGGGAGCGTCGATCTCGAAGGTCGTGGACTTGATGCCCGCCTCTTCGGCGTAACTGGTGTCCATGATGGTCGTCGGATAACCGTGCTGCTCGGCCCAGCGCAGGTACATGCGCTGCAACATCTCGGCGAAGTCGGCCGCATCGACGCCGCCGGCACCGGCGCGAATCGTGATCACGGCGGGGTGGGCATCCCACTCGCCGTTCAGCAGAGTCTGCACTTCGAGCTCGCCGAGCAGCTTCTGGATGCTCCCCAGCTCGGTGCGAGCGTCGGTCGCTGCTGCCACATCCTGTTCCTCATTGGCTAACTGCACCATGATCTCGAGGTCGTCGAGGCGGCCGGCGATACTCGCGATTTTCGCGAGTTCGGCTTGCCGGTGGCTCAGCGTGCTGGTCACCTTCTGGGCCTTGTCGGTGTCATCCCAGAGGTCGGGCGCGCCCGCCTGAATGCTCAGTTCGGCGATCTCAGCCTCGAGCCGGCCGACGCCGACCACCGAGCGGATGTCGGCGAAAGTGGAGCGGAGGGCCGCGATGTCTTCGGTGAAATCGAGCTCGTCCATGTCGCAGACCAGACTACCGGCTCGCGCAGGTGCGGCTCGGGCTCGCGCTGTCCCAGACCGGCCACGACTCAATCGCGGCTCGGCTGCGCGAGTAGCATCGAGGCGATGTCTACCTCCGAACTGCCGTTCCGCTGGCGTTCGATTGCCCTGCCCGCGCTGCTGCCGACGCTGCTGTTCTCGATCGGGGAGGGTGCCATCATCCCGATGATCCCGAGGGTCGCCGACGATCTGGGCGCCACACTCGCTGTGGCCGGGCTCGTCGCGGCACTTCTCATGGTCGGTGAGCTTGTCGGCAACGTGCCCGGCGGATGGCTCGTGGCGCGCATCGGTGAACGGCCCGCGATGATCGGCGGTGCCCTCACCGCTCTCGTCGGTGCTGTGATCTGCCTGATCGCGCCGTCGACGGTCGCCCTTGCTTTCGGGCTGCTGTTGGTCGGGCTGGCCGCTGCGGTCTTCTCGCTCGCTCGCCATGCCTTCTTGACCAGTTTCGTACCTCTGACCCATCGCGCCCGCGCGCTGTCGACGCTGGGCGGCACGTTTAGACTCGGCTTTTTGGTCGGCCCATTTCTTACCGCCGCGCTCCTGCAACTGACCGGAATTGCCGCCAACGCCTTCTGGATCCTGATCGCGGCGTGCGCACTGTGTGTCCTGGTGCTCCTGACCTTGCCCGACCCGACCACGACATTCGGAGTGGTCTCCACGGTGCGCCTCGAAGGGCGAAGGATGCGCGAGGGCGAGGTTCTCGCCGCACAAGAGTCGAGCGGGCTCGTGCGCACACTCGTCGAGAAGCGCGGCATTCTTGCCCGCGTCGGGCTCGGGGCGGCGCTGATCGGAGCCCTACGATCCAGCCGCCAGGTGATCCTGCCGCTGTGGGCGGTGAGTATCGGAGTCAGCGACACCTCAACGGCGGTGATCATCGGAATTGCGGGCGGGATCGACTTCGCGCTGTTCTACACCGGTGGCTTCATCATGGATCGCTTCGGACGTCTCGCGGCGGCGCTGCCCTCAATGCTCGGTCTCGCGGCGGGTCACTTCGTGCTGGCCGCAACGCACGACCTGCCGTCGAACTCTCTGTGGTTTGTTGTTGCTGCGATGGTACTGGCGCTGGCCAACGGGCCGGGAAGTGGCATCCTAATGACCCTCGGATCTGACCTCGCCGACAAGCGCAACCCGGCGCCGTTCCTCGGCGCGTGGCGGTTCACGGGCGGGCTCGGCGGTGCGGGCGCCCCACTCGTCATTGCGGCTGTCACTGCCGTGAGTGCCATTGCTGTCGCGGCCGGTGTCATGGGGGTGCTCGGGATTCTCGGAGCGGGCATTCTGGCCCGCTACGTGCCTCGCTACGTGCCTCGGCATCCGCGCGGCTAGCATGTGCACATGATTCCGCTGGCCAACCTCGTGGCGTTCAGTCTTGTGGCGATCCCTCTCATTCTGGTTCCGGGGCCGAGCGTGCTGTTCGTCATTGGGCGATCCCTGTCTTTGGGCCGCACGGGAGGCCTCCTGAGCGTGGCGGGCAATGCGCTCGGCGGCCTCCTTGTGGTCATGGCCGTCGCCTTCGGCGTTGGCGTCATCATCGCGCAGTCCGTGGTCGTGTTCACGATCGTCAAGATCGCCGGGGCCGGCTATCTCATCTACCTCGGCGTTCAGGCGATCCGTCATCGAAAGAGGCACGCGGATGTCGCACTCGGCGCCGTCGCCCAGACCAGCAAGCTGCGCATTCTGGTGCAGGGCTTTCTGGTCGGCGTGTCCAACCCCAAGACGATCGTGTTCTTCCTTGCGGTGCTCCCCCAGTTTGTGAACTACCCGGCGGGCAACATCCCAGTGCAGTTGCTCATTCTTGGCTCGCTCTTCATCGCGATCGCTTTGCTCACGGACAGCATCTGGGCACTGATTGCGGGAGTTGCGCGAGACTGGTTCGCCCGGTCGCCGCGCCGCATCGAGACCCTGGGAGCTACCGGCGGCGTGGTCATGGTGGGGCTCGGCGTCGGTTCGCTCTTCGTGGGTACCAAAAACTAGCCGTACGATCGCACCATGGCCGAGATCGACGACGAACGCCGCATTGATCTCGCTCGCATCACCGCTGCCGCCGCCCTCGTGGTGGCAGCGGCCGAGCCCGGCGGAGACCTCAGCTCACCGTGGTGGTCGTCGGCTGACGGCCTTATTCACCATCTCGGACGACACTTCGGCTGGGTGAGTTCGGCATTGCGCTCCACCGATGAACCCCCGCGAGCCACCGGGCCCGTCGAGGGTCAGCCTCTTGCTGACTGGTTCGAAGCCGAGCGCGATGCCTACATCGCGCTCGTGAATTCCCTCGATCCCGGGCAGCCGGCCTGGACCTTTGTCGGGCCGGGCCAAGCCAGATTCTGGTTCAGGCGCAGTATTTTCGAGGTCGCCCGCCACCTGTGGGACTTGCGCACCGCGGGGGGTGTCGCCCCGCCTGCACCCAGCGAACTCGCCCCCGAGCGCTATTCCGACGGCGTGACCGAGCACTTCGACGTCTTCCTGAATCGTTCGCGGGCCAGCCTCGAGCCGCTGCCGGGCGCGCTAGTGTTCGAGGCAACCGACGATTCAGCGCACTGGACTATTCACGAGAACTGGCGAATCTCTGATGAGCCACGGGATGACGCGACAGTCGTGCGGGCGAGCGCTGGCGACCTCGCTCTGCTGTGCTGGGAGCGCGCCGACCCGTTCGCGGCATCCGACCGCTTCGTGGTGTCTGGCCCGGTGGAGACACTTCGCGCCTTCACCGTCGCGCCAATCCACCGCTAGGGGAACACCAGCGGAACCACCGCCACGACCACTAGCAACCAACCGGCGAAGACCGGGAGATAACTCGTCTGCCATGACTCGACGCGCAGTGACCGACCGCGGCCGGCCAGAAGTCGCCCGATGTGCCAGATCGTTCCCAGCAGGTTCACCAGCAGCACGAGGTTGAGCCCGACGGCGGCCACGCGGTTCGCGGTGAACCCGAACTCGCCGACCCGAGCAAACAGGGCCACGAGCACCACCAAGTCGAGCACGATCGCTGCAACGACCGCGACGGCGCGCACGACATCCATGATCCCGGCCGGCGCTTCGGATGGCCGGGCGGATATTGCGTACACGACGAGGGCAACAACAACGATCAGCAGGATGTCGAAGACCGTGAGCAGGTCACGATTGAATTCGGCGCCAAAGCCTACGATCGCGTAACCGGCTGCCGCCACGACCAGCATTATCGCGAAGAGTGGTGTGAAGATCGCCGTGAGCACCGGAGCGAGGTTTTCGACGACACTCTTCTTTGCCTCCACGAGCCACGCCGCGACGACGATCGCCCCCGCGACTCCGGACGGGAGCACCCAGGAGAACACTTCCCCCATGCCGTTGGGGATGATCGGCGTGAGGATGAGCCCGGTCAGGCCGAGTAGCACTCCCCCACCGAGGGCGATGAGCACGTAGTAGATCACCCATTCGCCGGTGAAGCGCACGAAATCCATGCGGGCACCAGACGATCTCGGGTCGTCAACGAACGCGATCCCGACCACGAACCACAGCAGGAACGGCAAGTGGATCGCGACCAAGATGTCGGTTTCCGCGGTGTGTGGAATCAGGTTGGCGGCAATCGCGAGGACCGCGACCACCACGCCGAGCACGGTCCAGCGTCGCACGCTGATCCCCCTGCGCACACCGAAATACACCGCGAGTGTCGGGAGCAAGAAGAACCCGAGGTTTCGCAAGAACCACGGCTGCTCGGTCTGCGGGTAACCACTCAATAGTCGTGCCGTCTGAATCACCACGACTGCCACGAGAGCGAATATCACCATCGTGCCGAACCTCGTCGGCAGCGCTCCGCCATCAGCGAGCACGAGATGCTTCCACAAACGCTCGCCATGCACGCGCGCATACTCGGAGGTGAGCGGATCGACTTCGCCGAGTCGCTTGACGGCGATAAGGAAGGCCTCGTCGTTGCTGAGTCCGGCACCCTCAAGGTCGGTGATCTGGTCGCGCAGATGGCTCTCGAGCTCGTCAACATCCGGGGCACTCACGGCCCGGTTGCGCAACAGGGCCGCTCGCCAGGTCTCGATCTTGAGGTCGGTGTCGTTATTGTCGTTCATGGTCACACTCCAGCTGACAGTATGGGATCGCCCCAGGCGCCCCGGAGGGTGCGGGTGGCGGTAATCCACTGGCGGCGCTGCGCCGCCAGCTGCTTTCGACCGTCGTCGGTGATCTCGTAGTACTTGCGACGCCGACCCTCCTCGGACACTCCCCACTGTGCCGCCACCAGCTCGAGTCGCTCGAGCCGGTGCAGCAATGGGTAGAGCATCCCGTCAGTCCAGGTGAGTTCGCCGTCGGATAACTCCCGCACGCGCGCCAAGATCGCGTACCCGTAGCTCGAGCCGTCGGCGAGGATGGCGAGCACGAGCGGCGTGGCCATCGCCGCCACCAGGTCTTTGTCGACGTTCATCGTGCCTCCCGCTGCTACTATACATTGTTCCGCTATGTATAGCACCTCAATGTAATCCGGGTTCTGCGGCTAGCCAAACACGCTGCGAGCGCGGGCCGTGACCTCAATGCGCACTCCGTCCGGGGCGAGGATGTCGAGCACCGGTGGCCGCCACACCGCTGAGAGCGTGACAGAGGCACTGCGGCCATCGTCCGATTCGGCGCGCTCGACGGCCAGCGCCTCAAAACCGGGATCGGGGATGCCCGAGAGGTACGAGGTCACCGTGGCCGCGACATCCGACGACCGCAGCGTGGGCCGAAAGCCGTCTGGTGTGGCCAGCACCGAGTCGAGACCGAACGCCTCGGCCCCGACGAGTGCTGCCCCATCGGCAAGGGAGAATAGCCGCTTGCGCTCGAGATACAGCGAGGTGGCCGCAACGGCCACGAAGATAAGCGTCAGGCTCAGGATGCCGTAGAAGATCGTGAGCGGAAGCGTTGAGCCTGAGTCGTCGAGCTTCACTACTCGCTCCAGAACCGGGACACCTGCTGCGTCGCGGTTGCCGTCAGAGGTATCGCCAGTGGAAAGTCACCGGTCAGGACGGTCGGCGCCAACGGCAACGTGACGGTGAGATCGACCGTCACTGTGACGAACCCCTGGCGAGTGAGGCAGGCGTCTGGCCGCGGGCTGCAGGAGATGGAGAGGTCGGCGGACTCGGGATCGATGCCGTGGTCGGCCAGGGCGAACTCGAGTGCGCGAATTGCCGCAGCACGGGCATCCTCGTCGCGGGCAGACTGCGCGAAAACCCGAGCCGCCTGCCGCGCAGCTCCGACCGCCGCGAACGAGCCTGCCTGAATTGCCGACATGGTGAGCACGAGGTACACCAGCGGCACCAACATGACCATGCCCACAGTCACGAATTCGAGCGACGCAGATCCGGCGTCGTCATCCCAGTTGTTCGATCGCCGCATGGCCGGTGACCTCCAGTGCTCCATCGAGTCCGACCAGCCCGAACAGCGGCAACGCTGTGCGGACTGTCACGACGACCGCCGGATGCCCGAGATAGGTGTCGAGCGACGCCGTCACGTTCTCGGCGTACCGCGGCCCGATCGCCGTGGCGATAAGGTCCTCGGTGCGAGCGACTCCGTCCGCAGTGGTGTTGTCGGCGAGGGACGCGAATCGTGCGCCCTCCGCTGCTGCGTCAAGCACGGTGTTGCGCACGAGCAATGCGATTCCGAGTTGGAGCACCGCGAGCGTAACGAGCGTGAGTAACGCGGAGACCATCACGAATTCGGCACTAGCTGAACCCGTGTCATTCGCGGCTCGAACTGGTCGGCGCATTCAGAATCCCGAAACGCGTTCAATCGCCTGCTGAAAGATCGAGCTCAGCGCCGGGCCGGCGAGGCCCCAAATGATGATGACCAGGCCGGCGGTCATGAGCGTGATCAGTACCCAGCCGGGCACGTCGCCTCGGTCGTCGAACTGTGGGATTCGTGACATGTCCCCATGGTGGCCGCCCCGGGGGCAACGCCCAGAGAACTGTCCACAACCACCGTTCAGCGCCCGAGCTCCAGCACGACAATTCCCGGAAAGATGGCGAACAGAATAGTGACCGGAAGGATGAGGAACACCAGCGGAAACAGCATCGCCACTTCCTTTCGCCCGGCAATCTCGAGGAGCCGGCGTTTCGCGTCGCGCCGCGAGTCCTGCGCCTGAGCGCGGAGCACCTCGGCGAGCGGCGAGCCTCGCTCAAGCGCACCGATCATCTGCTCGACGCATCGCGTGAAGGCCGGCAGTCGCAGGTCGTCGGACAGTGCCAGAAGTGTCGGGCCGAGCGGCAACCCGGTCGAGACGGAGTTCACAACCCGAGCCAGCTCCCTCGACAACTCTCCGACCCCGACTGTCGCCACCCGCCGGATGGCATCGAAGATTCCCTCCCCCGCCGACAGACTCAGGGTCAGAAACTCGAGCACCGCAGGCAACTCACTGTCAAGCCGCGCTAAGCGACGGGTAGCGGCTCGCTGCAGAACAACCTCGCGCGCGACGACCCCGCCGGCGGCGGCGAACACGACAAGCACGGCCGAAAGGAGGCCGGGTGACGCGATCGCGACCGCGCAGCCGACCGCAGCACCGGCAAGTCCCCAGAGCAACTGTTGAGAACGAAAGCCATCGACCGTCAATAAGGAGCCCGATTGCCGCAGTCGCCGTTCGACGGATGCCGAACCTCCGAGCAGCGCGCCGAGCATCCGATTCGCTCGTTCGATGAGCGGATGAAGAATGACGCCGATCACGGGGAGCGGGCCGGGCGGTGCCGGGGCAAGCGACTCTCGGGCGGCGGGCGAAACGTCTTGGAGATATGGGGCCACTCTGCGCGCCAGACGAGGTCGGCTGAGCCGCGGAGTCACGCTAGCGATGAGCCACAGGCCGAACCCGAGACCGACCCCGGCCACGATCGCCCACGCGAGGCTGGCGTTCATGCGAACCACCTTCGCTCCGCGGGCAGACGTCCGACGGTGATCATGAGGCGGTAGGCAACCACCGAGATGATGAGCCCGCCGACGATCAGGGCGGCGCCCGTTGAAGTGTTGTACGCGGATGCCGCCTCGGGCCGAGTCGCGAGTAGGCCCAGGACCACCCACGGGGCAGCGACTCCCAAACGAGCGGCGCCCAACACCCACGATTGCCGAGCTTCGACCTCGGAACGGACCGCGGCCTCCTCCCGGAGATACCCACTCAGGTTGCGCAACACGGTCGTCAATTCGCTGCCGCCGACCTCGCGGGACATCCTGAGTGTCTCGATGATGCGATAGGCGACGGGATCGGCGAGGCGCGTCTTCAACTCGTCAAGGCTGTGACCAAAGTTGCCTGTCGACCGATGGGAGGAGTCGAAAGTAAGGAAGGCGCCACGGGTCGCTTCCGGCCCGACGCTGCCGAGGCTCACCAGCGCATCGCCGAGCGACAGCCCAGAACGCACCGCCGAGACTAGCTGGTCGACAACATCCGGCCAGACGATGAGGGCTGCGCGGCGGCGAGATCGAGCGCGGCGCCCGATGGCCACGACGGGGAGGGCAGCGGCAACGATCGCGGCAGCCACAGCGACGGCGAGAATTCGAACGATCGCCATTGTGGTCGCCCCCGCGGCGACTGCGAGGATT
>JBBQZJ010000036.1:0-12317 GCA_038207805.1 Actinomycetales bacterium
AAGTTTCGACATCAGGACTCTTTCTTCTCGCGCTTGAGGTAGGCGACAAGGCCGCCCTCGGGTCCCGTGACGATCTGCACGAGCTCCCAACCCTCCGAGCCCCAGTTGTTCAGGATGGCGGAAGTGTTGTGGATGATGAGCGGGGTGGTCAGGTACTCCCACTGGGGCATTTGTCGGCTTCCGTTCAGCTTGGGGCACGGGTTCATCCCGTAACCTGATTCTATGTCTGCCCAAAAAACTCCGCGTAGAGGTGTGTTCTCCGCGATCGCCGGGATTCTCGGTTTCAGCGCCCTCTCTGGCCTTCTCGTGACGGTAATGGTCGCCCCGGCCCTCGCGGTCACGGGCATCACGGCGTCGAGCACGATCGGTATCTTCGACAGCCTTCCCGAGTACATCCAGATTGGACAGCAACCCGAGCGCAACACTCTCTACGCCCAGTACAGCGGCGAGGGCAGCGAGAACGGGTACATTGCGGTCGCAACAATTTACGACCAGAACCGTCAAGAAGTGTCGTACGACCAGATCTCCGCGTTCGCCCGTGATGCGGCAGTTGCGGGTGAGGACAGACGATTCTGGGAGCACGGCGGAGTGGATGTCGCCTCGGTTGTTCGCGCCGCTGTGGGTAATGCGACCGGCTCGTCATCCAGTGGTGCGTCGACGTTGTCGATGCAGCTGGTGAAGAACATCTACGTGCAGGAGGCCCTGCAGCAGCCGACCGAGGAACTGCGCCAGGCCGAGTACGACAAGGCCACCTCGGTTTCCTTCGATCGCAAGCTCAAGGAGATGAAGCTCGCCATTGGTCTGGAGAAGTCGTACACGAAGAAGGAAATTCTCGCCGCTTACCTCAACATCGCGTTCTTTGGTGACAACACCTACGGCATCCAGTCGGCCGCACAGCGGTATTACAGCGTCGATGCCAAAGACCTCACGCTGACTCAAGCGGCGAGCCTCATCGCGATTGTGCAATTCCCGAACCAGCGCGGTCTAGACAAGCCAGAGAATTACGTCGCGAACCAAGACCGCCGCGACGTGATTCTGTTCAGCATGCTCGATGTCGGTGACATCACACAGTCCGAGTACGACGAAGCGATCGCGGTTCCCGTGGACGATACGACTCTGCTGCCGTCCACACCGAGTAACGGATGCCTCGGCGCTAATCGCTACGCGACCTGGTTCTGTGACTATGTCGTCAAGAACGTGAAGAACTTCGAGTTCCTCGGGGCGAACCAGCAAGAGCGCGAGGACAACTGGAAGCGTGGCGGATACTCGCTGTACACGACCCTCGACCTGGACATTCAGATCACCGCCCAAGAAGCGCAGTGGCAGTTCATCAACCCCCAAGCGACCGAACTCTCCCTCGGTGGAGCGACCGTCTCGGTTCAGCCCGGCACGGGACGCGTGCTCACGATGGCCGAGAACAAGACCTTCAATGACACCCTGGAGGGCGGCGGTCTCGCCACCTCGGCTGTGAACTACAGCACGAGCTACGACTACGGCGGCTCGAGCGGAATGCAGTCCGGCTCGACCTACAAGCTCTTCACCCTTCTCGATTGGCTGCAGAGCGGCAAGGGCATCTATGAGCGGGTAAACGGCAACGCTCGAACCGAGAACCAGGCCAAGTTCAGGGACAGCTGCACGGATGGCGGCGGGCCGTACGGCGGTCCGTACCCCTTCAAGAATGACTCGGGCGGTAGCCCCGGTGCCATCGCCGTGTATGACGCCACGGTCGGATCGGTCAACGGCGCGTTCATCTCGATGGCCCTGCAACTCGACCAGTGTGACATCCGTGGAGTCGCGGAGTCTCTCGGGGTCGAGCGCGCCGATGGAACCCACCTGCAGACCAACCCGTCCGCGGTTCTGGGAACCAACGAGGTAACACCGCTGAGCATGGCAGGCGCTTACGCGGCGGTTGCTGCTGGCGGCAGATACTGCAAGCCGATAGTCGTCGACCTGGTGATCGACCCCGACGGTACGGAGGTGCCCGGTCAGGCCAGTGAGTGCCGCCAAGCGATCTCCCCCCAGGTCGCTGCAACCGCGGCCTTCGCACTGGCTGGCGTCATGAGCGGCGGAACCGGTAGCGCCTCGAACCCGGGTGACGGTATCCCGATCATTGGTAAGACGGGAACCACGGACAACGCGGAACAGACCTGGATCATCACGGCAACCACTCAGGTCGCAACCGCGGTGTGGGTGGGGAACTCGATTGGCAAGGTGTCGCTGTCGAGCTTCGAGTATGCGGGGTACACCGGAAGCCGGTTGCGCCACGCGGTGATGTCTGTGACCGTCGCGCGGATTAACCAGAAGTACGGTGGGCTCGGCTTCCCCGAACCGGACCCGTCGCTCCTGACCGGCTCCGGGCTTCAGGTTCCCGATGTGCGCGGGCTCTCCCCCGAGGCCGCAAAGGCCTTGCTCGAGGGACTCGGATTCATCTACGCCGACGGCGGAAAGGTCGACTCCGACGTACCCGCCGGCAAGGTCGCCAGTACCGACCCGCCTGTCGGTACCCTTTCGGCCCGCGACACCACCATCACGGTGTTCACCAGCAAGGGCAACAAGGTGCCGTTCCCGGACGTCGTGCTCGATGGGCAGACCAACAGCTACGGTGACGCAGAAAACGAACTGAACGGTCAAGGCTTCTCGGATGTCAGTCAGGTCTGTTCTGCACTGCCTCCCGGCACCCTGCCCGCCGACCCCCGCGTCGACAAGGTGTCGGCGTCTGACCCGGCACCCGGCGCAGTTGTGCTCCCGAATGCCAAGGTCAAGCTAACCGTGACGAAACTCGCGTGCCCATAGTCCGACCCGCACACCCTGCGGCCACCGCTCTGGGAGCGGTGGCCGCGGCGGGGGTGGGTGCCTTCGCGTGGGGTGCGCTCGTTGAGCGCACCCGCTACACGGTCAGGCACGAGTCCATCCCGGTGCTGGACCCCGCGGCACGACCGATTACCGTGCTGCACCTCGCAGACCTCCACCTCGCGCCGTGGCAGACACGCAAGATCGAGTGGGTGCGCTCGCTTGCCATGCTCGAACCCGATCTCGTGGTCAACACCGGCGACAACTTTGGTCACCCGGATGCGTTGGAAGCGATCCAACACGCCTTGGCACCCTTTGCCACGACGCCCGGGGTGTACGTCAACGGATCCAACGACTACTTCGGTCCCGAGTTCAAGAATCCATTTCGTTACTTCGGGGGACCGTCAGACAAGACCACGAGGGCGGCGACCCTCGACACGGCTGGGCTCGAGCACTACTTCACCGACGGCCTCGGCTGGCTCAACCTCAACAATGATGCGCGCGCCATCGAGCTACGCGGGTCTCGCCTGGAGTTCTTTGGGGTCAACGACGCGCACCGCGGCTGGGATCGTCTTGACCGCCTTCCGGGGCTGGTCGAGGAGATGCGCGAGAACGTCGGCTGGCAGGATGACCGATCCGGGCCCGACCCGGTGGCGATCGGTGTCACCCACGCGCCCTACCGCCGGGTTCTCGACGCATTCGTCACGAACGGAGCGGATGCGATCTTCGCCGGACACACCCACGGTGGTCAGGTGCGCATCCCGGGCCTGGCACCGCTGGTGACCAATTGCGACATCCCGCGCGGGCAAGCTCAAGGGCTCAGCGTGTGGCACCATGCGCGCCGAGCGGCGTTCCTCAACGTGAGCTCCGGAATCGGCACCTCAATCTACGCGCCCGTGCGATTCGCCTGCCCGCCCGAAGCGGTAGTCGTGACGTTGGTGGCCGGGGATATCGGCTATTCTTGATCAGGTTCGTGCCCTAGCGGCACGCACGATCGGGGTGTGGCGCAGCTTGGTAGCGCGCTTCGTTCGGGACGAAGAGGTCGTGGGTTCGAATCCCGCTACCCCGACAGGCAGGGCCGGGATCGCCGTGAGGTGGTCTCGGCCTTTTCCTCTGCTATCGGCGCTCAGCTGAAGTCCGCGTCGGGCGCGGTGCGGTAGCTGAAGTCTGCTTTGGGGCGATAGCCGCTGTTGAGGATGCCGCCGCTCTCGTCGAGGTAGCACGAGCCGCACAGCGACTCGTAGGTGACATCCACGCCGTCTATCGCCACCTGGTCGCCGTCGAAGACATATCGATCACCAACCTTTCGCGCATTAAAGACCGCTTTGCGGCCGCAGCGGCAGATCGTCTTGAGTTCCTCCAGCGAGTGTGAGATCTCGAGAAGACGCCGGCTGCCCGGAAATGCGACGGTCTGAAAATCGGTGCGGATGCCATACGCGAGCACCGGCACCCCGATCACTATGGCGATGCGCAGCAGGTCGTCGACCTGCGCCTCGGTCAAGAACTGGGCTTCATCCACCAAGAGACAACTCACCGGCAGGCCGGATGCCGCGCGCACGCGCTCGCTCTCGGCCAGAAACTTGGCGTAGATGTCTTCGTCGGGCGCGACAGTGAAATCGACCGGACGGGTAACCCCGAGCCGGGAGACTATGGCCGAATTGCCCTTGGTGTCGATGTCGGGCTTGGCCAGCAGTACCTGTTGACCGCGCTCCTCGTAGTTGTACGCCGCCTGAAGCAGTGCGGTGCTTTTGCCGCTGTTCATTGCCCCATAACGAAAGTACAACTTGCTCAACTCAGATACCCGTCCTCAGCGGCCCGGCGGATGAGCTCGGCTTTCTTGCTCGCGGGTCGATTTACTTTCGCATACTTTTCTCTTACCCGTCGAAGATACGTCTTTGCGGTTTCGTACTGAACGCCCATCTTCTCGGCGACCTGAATCGTGCTGAGGCCCGCGGAATATAGCGACAGTGCAGTGGTCTCCCCGGCGCTGAGTTTCGGACGAGCCTGAAGCTTTGCGCCGGACGGCAGCGGCCGCCAGTCACGCTGAAGCGCATGCAGCGGGTCGATTCCCATTACCGCTCGCGCGGCATCCATGACTTCGTGCATGGACAGGGTCTTGGAGAGGAAGTCGGCTACGCCGGCGTTCTTGGCACGCTCCCGCGCCTCTGGACCGTCGAGGCTCGAGAGCACGATCACTTTGGCTCCGGCAGCACGGCAGGTGCGAACCCGGGCCTCGATCGAGACCGGCTCGGTCAGCTGAAAATCGAGGAACACGAGATCGGTCGGGAAGTTGTTGCTGTGAACCAACTGCAGCCAGGTCGTGGCGCTCAATACCAGCTCAAAATCGAGTGCGTTGGCCTGAATCCAACTGCTCAAAGAATCGAGCAACACTTCGTGATCGTCAAGTATCGCGAGGCGCACGCGAGGCGCGCCATCGACATCCCTCACCGCAACGCTCATGCCGCCCCCCTCAAGGCCACGAGAGGAATCCTCGCTCTCTACCCTCAATTATGTCACCCAGAGCAAAAGTTCTGTACCCCACGCTCTGGGTACACGGCGTTTGTCTAGGGATTGATGCCGAGGGCCGCGGCAGTCGTCGCGAGTGTCGTTGCTGCGCGCTTCGGATCGTCCGAAAGCTGAGTGCCGTAGGTAGGGATCATGGTTGTGATGTGAGCCTTCCACCCCTCGATCCGGTCGGGAAAGCACTTCTCGATGAGCTCAAGCATGATGGGAACCGCGGTGGATGCCCCCGGCGATGCCCCGAGTAGGCCTGCGATGCTGCCATCGGCGGCTGCCACAACTTCGGTACCGAACTGCAGGACTCCGAGTTTTTTCTTGTCCTTCTTGATGACCTGCACGCGCTGACCGGCCGTAATGCGGTACCAGTCTTCCGGCTTCGCATTCGGGTAGAACTGTTGCAGTTCTCCGAACTTAGTAGCGGGCCGGGCCGCCAGTTGGCCGACGAGGTACTTGACCAACGACAGGTTCGAAACCCCTGCGGCCACCATGGGGACGATGTTGTGCCACCGAATGGATGCGAACAGGTCGAGTATCGATCCGGTCTTAAGGAATTTGGGACTGAACCCGGCGTACGGGCCGAACATCAAGCTGCCGACCCCATCGACCACCCGCAGGTCGAGGTGCGGCACAGACATGGGCGGAGAGCCGACGGCCGCCTTGCCGTACACCTTCGCCCGATGCTGCACCACGAGGTCGGGCTTGTCTGTGCGCAGAAACTCGCCACTCACGGGGAATCCGCCGTAGCCGCGAATCTCCTTGATGCCCGACTTTTGCAGCAGTCCCAGCGCGTAGCCCCCGGCCCCGACGAAGACGAACCGCGCGTTGACGGGCGTGAGCGGCGTGCCACCGATGTCGTCGCGCAACCGCAGGCTCCACAGGCCATCTCGACGACGGGTGAGGTTCGTGACCTGCACCTCGGTCGCCAAACCAACCCCGCGTTCCACGAGGCTGGCCGTCAGCTGGTGAGTTAGCGCGCCGAAATCGACATCGGTTCCCGATGCGATATGCGTGGCAGCGATGGGCTGCGACTTCGAGCGACCTGGGATCATGAGCGGCGCCCAAGACCGGATGGTGCGGGCATCCGTGCTGAACTGCATCCCAGCAAACAGCGGGTGATCCTTGAGCGCCTCGTACCGCTTGCGCAAGTACTCCACGTTGCTCTCGCCCCAGACGAAGCTCATGTGAGGGGTTGCGGTGATGAATGACGACGGGTCGGGCAGCTGCCCCGCTCCCACCAGATGCGCCCAGAACTGGCGCGAAACCTGAAACTGCTCGTTGACTTTGACTGCGCCGGAAATATCGATGGTGCCGTCGGGGAGCAGCGGCGTGTAGTTGAGCTCGCACAGTGCGGCGTGGCCGGTGCCGGCGTTGTTCCAGGGATTCGAACTCTCGAGGGCTTCATCCCCCAGTCGCTCGAAGATCTGAATGTTCCAGCTCGGTTCGAGGTTCTTCAACAGAACACCGAGGGTCGCACTCATGATGCCCCCTCCGATCAGGGCAACATCGACGGTTTCGCTCACGGATCTAGTTTAGTCGGGCCGCCTACAGCGCGAGCTTGCCGAGCTCTGCGTCCATGAGCGCTGCCATGTGTGCGTAGCCCGTGTCATTGGGATGCAGGCCATCGGATGCCATGAACTCGGGATGCCCCTCTATCCAGTGTGACGCGCCCGAAATGTAGTCGGCCCCAATGTCGTCGGCGGCATCCTTCACCCACCCGATGATTGTTGCCACGGATGCCGGGCGCTCGTCGGTATACCAGAACGGCTCGACCACGATGAAGCGGGCATCGGGGAGCGCGGCTTTCAGCCGCGTGAAGTCGTCACCGATCTGAGCCTTGATGGTGTCTGGGTCTCGGTCAAAACTGAAATTGTCGTTGAGCCCCATAGTGATGAACACGATGTCTGGATTGTCAGCGATAACAAGACTGGGCAGGTCGCCCTCACCAAACGTTCCGCGGTTGTTGATGAAGCCGAGGCCGTTCACGCTGGGGTTGAATTCACTCCAGTTGCGCTCGCCGCAGATGATCGTCGACCACCGCAAGGCGGGGTCGGATGCGCCGGTGCCGAGCGTGTACGAGTCCCCATAGAACGCGACGCGGGTCTGGGCTGAGTCGCGCGGCCCCTCTGCACTAGGGTCAGTCACCGTCGAGCATCCGGTGAGAGCTAGAGCAACCGCGAGCGCTGCAGCAAAAAATCGTGCCATACCCACTGTTCGACACCGGGCGCGAAACCGCCTGCTAGACGGTCGCGATGAGGCGAGCCGCAACCAGCTCCGCGATCTGCACTGCGTTGAGGGCCGCACCCTTGCGCAGGTTGTCGTTGCTGATGAATAGCGCCAGTCCGCGACCGTTCGGCACGCCCTCATCCTGTCGGATCCGTCCGACGAAGCTGGGATCATTGCCCGCTGCCTCGAGCGGGGTCGGGATGTCGCTGAGTTGAACGCCCGGGGCATCCGCCAGCAGTTCGCGCGCACGCTCGGGACTGATGGGCCGCGCAAACTCGGCGTTGATGCTCAGTGAGTGTCCGGTGAAGACCGGCACGCGAACGCAGGTGCCACTGACGAGAAGCTCGGGCAGTTCGAGAATCTTGCGGCTCTCGTTGCGCAGCTTCTTCTCTTCGTCGGTCTCGCCGAGTCCGTCGTCGACGAGGTTTCCCGCGAACGGGATGACGTTGAAGGCGATGTTCTTGGGGAATTTGTTCGCGGCCGGCAGCGTGACCGCCGCGCCATCGTGCACGAGCTGAATCGCATCCTGCTCCACCGCTGCCGTGGCCTGTTCCAGCAACTCTTCGCCGCCGGCGAGGCCGGCACCGGAGACCGCTTGGTAGGTGCTGACCACGAGTCGGGTCAGACCCGCCTCGGCGTCGAGCACCTTGAGCACGGGCATCGCTGCCATCGTGGTGCAGTTTGGGTTAGCGATGATGCCCTTGGTCGCTTGCGCGATCGCGTGCGGGTTGACCTCGCTCACGACGAGCGGAACGTCGGGATCCATGCGCCAGCCGGACGAGTTGTCGATGACCAGAACGCCGGCCTCGGCGAACCGGGAAGCCTGCGCCTTGCTGGTGGTTGCACCGGCGGAGAAGATGGCGATGTCCAGTCCCGACGGGTCGGCCAGGGAGGCATCCTCGACGACGACCTGCTCGCCCTTGAACGGAAGGGTCGTTCCCGCGCTGCGGGCTGACGCGAAGAACCGAATCTCGGCGACCGGAAAGTCGCGCTCCTCAAGCAGGCGACGCACGACGGCACCCACCTGGCCGGTAGCGCCCACGACGCCGATTCTCACACCGTTACTCATGGGCCAATTCTCGCACGCTTGAACGTCCCGGCTGGTTTCGATCCGGCTTTCGGCCTACTCGACCAGCGTGGGCGGGCTAGCGGCCCGTGCCTCCGTGAACGACGGCCTCTGCCTCGCCGTCGAGGCCGAACGCGGTGTGCACTACGCGCATCGCATCGTTGATCGTGTCGGCTCGAGTGACGACCGAGATGCGGATCTCGCTGGTCGAGATCATCTCGATATTGATGCCGGCCTCGAACAGCGCTGTAAACAGTTTCGCCGACACGCCCGCGTTAGTGCGCATGCCTGCACCCACCACGGCGAGCTTGCCGATCTGGTCGTCGTGCTCCAGGGAGTCGAAGCCGACGACCTCTTGCGCGGCGGTGAGCGCGATGATCGCGGCAGCGGCATCCGACTTGGGAAGTGTGAACGAGATGTCGGTGCGCCCCGTACCTGCGGTCGACACATTCTGCACGATCATGTCGATGTTGGCATTGGTCTTAGCCACGATCGTGAAGATTTGAGCAGCCTTGCCCGGGATGTCGGGCACACCCGCGACGGTGATTTTCGCCTCACTGAGGTCCGCGGCGACGCCGGTGATAATGGGCTCTTCCACGATTTCTCCCTCTTTCGGGTTCACGACGAGCGTGCCCTCGTTGTTGTTGAATGACGACCGCACGTGCAGAGTCACTCCGTGCCTGCGGGCATACTCGACTGCGCGGATATAGAGGACTTTTGCCCCAGCGGCGGCCAATTCCAGCATTTCTTCGCTGGTGATTCGATCGATCTTGCGGGCCGAGGGCACGATTCGAGGATCGGCGGTGTACACGCCGTCGACGTCGGTATAGATCTCGCACACCTCGGCGCCGAGCGCGGCCGCAAGGGCGACAGCAGTCGTGTCGCTGCCACCGCGCCCGAGGGTTGTAATGTCGCCGGTGATCCGGTTGAACCCCTGGAAGCCCGCGACGATCGCCACTGCACCCGAATCGAGTGCTTCACGAACGCGCTTGGGTGTGACATCCACAATGCGTGCAGAACCGTGCTGCGCATCGGTAATCATTCCGGCTTGGCTGCCGGTGAAGCTCAAGGCCTCCGAGCCGAGGCTCTTGATCGCCATGGCGAGCAGCGCCATCGAGATGCGCTCGCCGGCCTTCAGCAACATATCGAGTTCGCGACCGGACGGAACCGCAACTACCTGCTCAGCGAGGTCAAGCAGTTCGTCGGTCGTGTCCCCCATGGCGGAGACGACCACGACGACGTCATGACCCGACTTCTTCGTCTCGACGATCCGCTGTGCGACGCGCTTGATGCTCTCGGCATCGGCAACCGACGATCCGCCGAACTTCTGGACAATAAGACTCACGAACTACTCCCGCGCGACGGTGCCGGGGGCCTTTGTGAGGCGGATGCCCGGACGGCCCCAACGGGGCTCCGAGACATAAGTTTAGGGCACCTCGCAGCGGTCGTTACGTGCGTTCGAGGTCACCGTGGCCGTGGGCTACCGGCAGCGTCATCCGTGGCTCTCGACGACTCGACGGCCCTCGAAGGCGCGCCCGAGGGTAACTTCGTCGGCGTACTCCAGATCTCCGCCGACCGGCAAGCCCGACGCGAGTCGAGTGACCCGCAGCCCTGGCTGCACGAGGAGTCTGGTGAGATAGGTGGCCGTCGCCTCGCCCTCAAGGTTGGGGTCGGTGGCGATGATCACTTCGGTCACCGCTGAATCGGCGAGTCTCATCACCAGTTGCTTGATCCTGAGATCGTCTGGGCCGACGTTGTCAATCGGGCTGATGGCTCCGCCGAGCACATGGTAGAGGCCCTTGAACTCGCGAGTGCGCTCGATCGCGACCACATCTTTCGCTTCCTCAACGACACAGATCGTTGCTGGAGAACGCCGCGGGTCACGACAGATCGAACAGGTTTGCTCCTCCGTCACGTTGCCACAGATGTCACAGAACCGCACCTTGTCACGCACGTCGCGCAAAACCTCCGAGAGGCGTGTCACATCGAAACTCTGGGTCTGAAGGATGTGGAACGCGATTCTTTGGGCCGACTTCGGCCCGATTCCGGGGAGCCTCCCGAGTTCGTCGATGAGTTCCTGAACGATGCCGTCGTACATCAGTCGGCCTTCGGAACGGGTACCACGCGCGGAGTTGACACCTGTTCCTCGATGAAATTGGCGCCGAGCAGTTCGCGCACGACCGACTCGCCGTACCGTGACTTCTCCGTGGGCTCCGGCGATTCATCCGTGCCTGGCTTGGGTTCCGTGGCCTTGCGGGCTGACTGCTTCGCGGGTTCGGGCTCGGGCTCGGGCTCGGGCTCGGGCGCAGGATCGGACGCTGGAATCTCCGCGACAGCCCAGCCCGCCGCATCCTTGGCGACCGCGCCTGCTTCCGGTGGCGTTGCGGGCGTCTTGTCGGCGGCCGTCTTATCGGCAGCCGTCTTGTTGGCCGGCGTCTTGTCAGCAGCCGTCTTGTTGGCCGGCGTCTTGTCAGCTAGCGAGGCGTCGGCTCTGGCGATGAACTTCACCCGGAGTCCGAGAATCTCCACGATCGCCCGCCTGAGGTACTCACTCACCCCGTCGCCGGAGCCGGCCGGTTGCTTGAAGCTATCGACATCGTTCTGGCTCACGAATGCGAGGGTGAGAACATCCCCATCCAGGGCGACTGCGTGTGCGGTGTACACCACCGTCCAGGCGCTCATCTTGGCCTTCTGCAGAGATTCGAGAATCTCCGGCCACGCGTTGCGGAGCTGGTCGAGGGTGACGTCGCCTTGCGCGGTGGAGCTTCGCTCCGGTGGGGCCTTGCTGGCGGGTGGGGTCTCGATACGCGCCTTCGGCGCTACTCGACCAGCGGGTTCGGCCTGCGGAGCTACTCGGGTGGCGGGCTCGCCCCCCTCCACCCCGATCCGACGCTCGAGCCGTTCCACCCGGGCGAGAGCACCCCGCTCGGTATCGTCACTGGCCGGCACGAGCATCCGCGCGATCATGAGTTCGAGGTGCAACCGCGGCGAGGTGGCTCCGGTCATTTCGGTCAGGGCAGCGTTCACAACGTCCGCGCCGCGGGACAGCTCGGCGGTGCCGAACGCAGTGGCTTGCTGGGTCATGCGGTCCAGCTGATCCTGTGGCACCCCGCGCAGCACGGCTGCGGCGTTGCCGGATGTCGCAGCAACGATGATGAGGTCGCGCAGGCGCTCCAACAGATCGTCCACAAAGCGGCGCGGGTCTTGGCCCGTCTGGATCACGCGGTCGACCCCGGCGAATGCGGCGCCGGCATCCCGAGCACCCAGGGCATCGATCACCTCGTCGAGCAGAGCCCCATGGGTATACCCCAGCAGGGCCACAGCACGCTCATAGTCGAGGGCATCGCCCTCGGACCCCGCCATCAGTTGGTCGAGCAGCGACAGTGTGTCACGAACCGAGCCGCCACCGGCCCGAACGACCAGAGGAAGCACGCCGGGCTCGACCGTGACGTTCTCGCTCTCACAAAGTTGTTGAACGTAGTCGAGCATCTGCGCCGGCGGCACCAACCGGAAGGGGTAATGGTGCGTGCGCGAGCGAATGGTGCCGATGACCTTTTCGGGCTCGGTGGTGGCGAAGATGAACTTCACGTGTTCCGGCGGCTCCTCGACAATCTTGAGGAGAGCGTTAAAGCCCTGCGGCGTCACCATGTGGGCCTCATCGAGGATGAAGATCTTGTAGCGATCTCGTGCGGGCGCGTAGACGGCCCGCTCGCGGAGA
>JBBQZJ010000037.1:0-12242 GCA_038207805.1 Actinomycetales bacterium
AGAGGATTCTGCGGGAGAATGAAGTATGAGCTTCGAGCGCACCTTCGATGAATCGGCGCTCTTTCGCATTTGTTTCGTGTGTACAGGCAATATCTGTCGCTCCCCCATGGCCGAAACTGTCTTCAAATCCATCGTAAAGAAGGCCGGACTCGAATCTCGCCTTGCCGTGATCTCTGCCGGCACCGGCGATTGGCACGTCGGCGAACCATCCGACGAACGAACCCTTGCCGCCCTTGAGGCTCAGGGCTACAACGGCAGCGGACATCGCGGTCGCCAGTTTGACCCGGCGTGGTTCGCCAATCTCGATCTCGTCATCGTTTTCGACCGAAGCCAGGAGCGCATTCTCAAAGAGTGGGCGTCGACCGATCAGGATCGCTCGAAGGTCCAGTTGCTTCTGAGTTTCGACACCGATCAGGCCGGCCAGGTCGATGTGCCAGACCCGTACTACTCGGATGCGGCCCTGTTCGACCAAGTGCTCGCGATGATCGAAAAATCGTGCGCGGCGCTCTTTCGCCAAATCAAACCAGGAATCCGACAGGGAGCCACATGAGCCTGCCCAACCAGCCACTGAGTCCACTCGATGGCCGCTACCGAGAGGCGGTCACCGAACTGGGTGAGCACCTCTCCGAGGCGGCTCTCAACCGTGCGCGAGTTCGTGTCGAAGTGGAGTGGTTGCTCTACCTGACCGACCACGAGTTGTTTGGATCTACCCGAGTGCAGCACGAACAGGCACGGGCCTTGCGTGCACTGGCGGCCGACTTCGGACAGCCCGAGATTGACGAGCTCGCGACTCTCGAATTCACGACCAGACACGACGTCAAGGCGGTCGAGTATCTCGTGCGCCGCGCGCTGGCAGATCTGGGCCTGAACTCGATCGCCGAGCTCACCCACTTCGCGTGCACGAGCGAAGACATCAACAACCTCGCCTACGCGATGACCATCCAATCGGCATTGCGGGATGTTTGGCTGCCCAAGTTCCGGTCGCTCATCTCGGCTCTTCGCGCGCGTGCGATCGAGTTGCGGGACGACTCAATGCTCGCCCACACCCACGGACAACCGGCCACCCCAACCACCATGGGCAAGGAGTTAGGGGTGTTCGTCTACCGACTTGACCGCATCCTCGCCCAGATCGAATCGACCCAGTATCTTGCAAAGTTCAGCGGCGCCACCGGAACATTTGCCGCTCACCTCGCGGCGGATGCCTCCCAAGACTGGCCCGCGATTTCGGAGGAGTTTGTTACCTCACTCGGCTTGGAGTGGAACCCCCTGACTACCCAGATCGAATCACACGACTGGCAGGCCGAACTCTATTCGCGCATCAGTCATGCCAACCGAGTGCTGCACAACCTGTGCACGGATATCTGGACCTACATCTCGATGGGGTATTTCAGCCAGATTCCGCAGGCCGGAGCAACCGGATCATCAACGATGCCCCACAAGATCAACCCCATCCGCTTCGAGAACGCCGAAGCGAACCTCGAGCTGTCGAGCGCGCTGTTCGACTCATTGGCGGCGACCTTGGTGACGTCTCGGATGCAGCGTGACCTCACCGATTCGACGACGCAGCGCAATGTCGGAGTTGCGCTAGGTCACTCGCTGCTCGCCCTCGACAACATTGAGCGGGGCCTGACCGAGATCTCGGTCAACAGACAGGCACTAGCGGCCGACCTCGATGGCAACTGGGAGATTCTCGGCGAAGCGATCCAGACCGTGATCCGCGCCGAGGTCACCGCCGGGCGAAGCTCGATCGCCGACCCGTACGCGATCCTCAAGGACCTCACCCGGGGCAAGCGCGTGAGCCAGAGCGACCTCGCCGCTTTCATCGACGACCTCGACATTGGCGCCGAGGCCAAGTCCGCACTGAAACTGCTTACGCCGTCCAGTTATGTGGGCCTCGCGAGCAGGCTGGTCGACCACGTCGAGAGCTAGTGACCCTGTGGGCGCTCATCGCGCTGCGCGTCATCCTGCTCACTGAGATCACGTTGCTCATCACCGCTCGGATGCACCGCGAGCGCGAGCATGGCAAAGCCGACCAGCGCGATGATGAAGCTGACGCCAGCGAAGATCAGGGCAAGAGCCGGTTGACGGCTCGCCATCAGAACGACGAGTCCGGCAAATAGTGCGAGAACGGCCGAGAGCCCCAGCAGTTCGGCGGGCCGGGTACGGTCCCGAAAACTCGGGGGTCGGGGTGGGGTGGACATGTCAGACCTCATTCGGAGTTGCTGCTTCATCCGGCGCCCACTTGAGTGAGAGCGCCGCAATAACCAAGTAGATGCCAAGAATCGCCCAGTACGCCCCGAGGGTTCCCACCACGATGACGGATGCCGTGAGGGCTCGCGCGACGCCATCCGGCCCCGTAAAGGACTGGACGAATCCCGGCGGCACGAGGAGCACGACGACGGCCAGCAGAACGGTAAGAGCCCCAGAGAATATCCAGTCGCGCGCCTGGCGGACCGTTCGACGGGTGCGCACCCCGAGAGTCAGTTCCAGAAAACCGGTGGTCACCGCGAACGCAGCGACAATGAGTATGAGAAACGGTAGTCCGGCCGTGATCATAGCCAGAGCGATGCCCCCGGCGACGAGTGAGGTCACGCCCTGAGCGAGTTGAAGGGTGCGGCTCAGCGACCTCGCGCTTCGCAGCGAGCCGGCGAAGATGATCGCGCCCGAGGTGACAGCGAACGACCCAAAGAGCACGAGTCCCAGAGCGGACGAGTGATCAGCCGAGAAAGTGACGACGCCCGCGACCACTAACGCGAGAATCGCGCGCGCGAGGGGCGCGTACCAGGTGATCACAGACTCCAGTCTACGAACCCGGCGGGAGGTCGACGAACCGTGAGAAGTGGCCGTGGAACCCCACAGTAATCGTGCGGGTCGGGCCATTGCGGTGCTTGGCAATGATGAGGTCGGCCTCGCCGGCGCGCGGATTGTCGGCCTCGTAGGCGCTTTCACGATGCAGCAGGATGACCATGTCGGCATCCTGCTCCAGTGAACCGGATTCACGCAGGTCGGACAGAGCCGGCTTCTTGTCTGCGCGCTGCTCGGGTCCACGGTTGAGCTGGGAGATAGCGATGACGGGAACGCCGAGCTCCTTGGCGAGGAGCTTGAGCGCTCGGGAGAACTCGCTGACTTCTTGCTGGCGGGACTCCACCTTCTTGCCGCTGGTCATGAGCTGCAGGTAGTCGATGATCACCATCTTGAGGCCGACCCGCTGCTTGAGCCTGCGGCATTTTGCGCGGATCTCGACCAGAGTCATGTTCGGGCTGTCATCGATGTAGAGCGGAGCATCATTGATACGGCCGCGGGTCTGAGCGATTGTGGTCCAGTCGTTGGTGTGCACCGTGCCCTTGCGCATGTGCTGAAGGGGCACGGCCGACTCGGCGGAGAGCAATCGCATCGCGATCTCGCTTCGCCCCATTTCCAGCGAAAAGATGATCGTCGGCATGTCGTGCTTGATTGCGGCCGACCGTGCGAAGTCGAGGCCCAGGGTCGACTTACCCAGCGCCGGCCGTGCAGCCAGAATGATGAGTTGGCCGGGGTGCAGTCCGTTGGTGAGCTCGTCTAGCTCGGCGAAACCCGTGGGCACGCCCACCATCTTGCCGTCGCGCCCGCGGGCGGCCTCGATCTCATCGATGGCGGTCGTGACCGCGTCGGTCAAGGGGATGAAGTCTTCGCTCTCGACTCCACCGGTAACCGCGTAGATCTCGGCCTGGGCGTTGTTGACAAGGTCGACCACCTCCCCCTCGCTCGCGTACCCCATTTGAACGATTCGGGTGCCCGCCTCGACCAAGCGGCGAAGTACCGCCTTCTCGGCGACGATCGAGGAATAGTAGCCGGCGTTCGCTGCCGTCGGTACGAGACCGGTGAGGGTGTGGAGGTACTCGGCGCCCCCCGCGCGAGTGAGCTCGCCCGTCTTGGTCAGCTCGTCGGTTACCGCAATGACATCGGTCGGCTCGCCGTGCGAATAGAGGGACATCACCGCGTCGAAGATGGTTTCGTGCTTGGGGATATAGAAATCGACGCCGCGGACCACTTCGATGACGTCGGCTACGGCATCCTTACTGAGCAGCATCCCGCCAATCGCGCTCTGCTCAGCGAGAAGATCATGCGGGGGAACACGGTCGCCGCGGGAGTCGCTCGACTGGCGCTGGTCACCAGCGAGTCCCAGATGAGCAATGGACATGCAACCCCTCCCGGTGGATCACGCTACGCCTCAGTTGTAGCGGTGCCCGCCGACACTCCGGCCACCAGCTGGTCCCCCAGACCCACCAAGTCGGAGGGACTGCCCCACGATAAGGAGCGGCGACATCGGGAGCCAACAGTGCCTGTGGATGGGAGTGTGTACAACGTGCAAGAAACGCCGCCGGTTGTGTGAGCAACCTGTGCAGTCTGCTGTGAGTAACTCACGAGTTTCTGACGATCCGTGCCGTCTGACCTGCATTTTAAGTTTCAATGCACTGTGTGTAGAAACATGTTTAGACTGCCAGTTGAGGGTTATGTGGAATTTGGGATTCTGTGCATAAATCGCTTGACATTTGCTCGTTAAACACCGAAAGCGACGAGCTCGCGCGCGTCGCTTTCGGCTGTGCTGTAGCTACTTGGCCGCGACAACTTTCAAGGTAATGGTCGCAACAAGGTCGTCACGGAGGCGAACAGTCGCCTCGTGCTCCCCCGTGGCCTTGATCGGTGACGTGATCTCGATCTTGCGCTTGTCGAGTGCACCCAGACCTGCGGCTGCAACCGCGTCCGCGACATCCGAGGTCTTGACCGAACCGAACAGGCGTCCGCCCTCGCCCGCCTTGACGGTGAGCGAGACAGTGGCGGCCTGGAGACGCGCCTTCAGGTCCTGTGCTTCTTCGAGCGTTGCGTGCTCGCGCGCACTGCGCGCGGCCTTGATGGATTCGATCTGCTTCTCGCCACCCCGCGTCCACGCCACGGCGAAGCCCTGGGGGATGAGGTAGTTGCGAGCGAACCCATTCTTGACGTCGACGACGTCGCCGGGAGCACCGAGGCCGGTTACCTCGTGCGTGAGGATCAGCTTAGACATGTCGATACTCCTTAACGGCCCGAGCCTGCGTAGGGCAGCAGCGCCATCTCACGGGCGTTCTTGACGGCCGTGGCGATGAGGCGCTGCTCCTGCACGGAGACACCGGTGATACGGCGAGCGCGGATCTTTCCCCGCTCGGAGATGAACTTGCGAAGCGTTGCGACGTCTTTGTAATCGATGACGCCGACCCGGATCGCCTTGGCCGGAGCGACATTCTTGCCGTCCTTGCCCTTGCGGATGGGCTTGCGGCGATCGCCGCTGCTCTTTCCTGCCATGAGTGTTTATTCCTTAAGTAGTTGTTGATCGAGTAGCGGCGAGGCCGCGTATCGAGATCGGAGCCTAGAAGGGCGTCTCGTCGGTGTAGTTGCCGGGAGTGTTCCACACGTCGCCGCCAGACGAGTCGGGAGCGGATGCCGCCCACGGCTCCTCAGCGCCGGCGCCCACCTGGCCGCCGCCGCGCGGTGCTCCGCCGGACGAGTCGCGCGAGGATGCAGCGCGGGTGACCTGCGCCGTTGCGTAGCGCAAGCTCGGGCCGATCTCGTCGACCTCGAGCTCGATGCTCGTTCGCTTCTCGCCTTCCTTCGTCTCGTAGGAGCGCTGCTTGAGGCGACCGGTCGCGACAACGCGCGAGCCTTTCGTCAGCGAACCAGCGACGTGTTCCGCAAACTCGCGCCACACGCTCGCGCGGATGAAGAGGGCCTCACCGTCTTTAAATTCGTTGCTCGCGCGATCGAAGTTACGAGGCGTCGAGGCGATGGTGAAGTTAGCCACCGCGAGACCGTTCTGCGTGTAACGCAGCTCGGGATCACTCGTGAGGTTGCCCACGACCGTGATGATGGTTTCGCCGGCCACGAGCTACTCCGCTTCCTCAGCGGACGGCTCGGCTGCTGCTGGCTCGGCTGCTGCTGGTTCTGCAGCGGCGGCCTTGGGCTTGGCGGCCGCCGCGGGCTTCGCTGGGGCATCCTCGCTCTTGGCTGTTGCGGGCTTGGACTCTTCGGTTTTCGCCGCGGCTGGTGTTGCCGCCGGAGTCTTTGCCGGAGAGGCAGCCTTGCGGGCGGCCTTCTCGTCGGCAAGCTTCTTGGCGGCGGCCACCTGTGCCATGCCGGCTTCGGCCCGCAGCACCTTGGTGCGCATTACTGCCTCAGAAAGCTTGAGCTGGCGGTCGAGTTCAACGGTCGCTGCCGACGTGGCCGTGAAGTTGACGACGGCGTAGATACCCTCGGACTTCTTGTTGATCTCGTAGGACAGACGGCGTCGTCCCCAGATGTCCACGTTGTCGATGGTTCCACCATCGGTGCGGATCACATTGAGAAACTTGTCCAGACTGGGTGCCACGGTGCGCTCATCGATCTCTGGATCGAGGATGACCATGAGTTCATACTGGTGCGTCACAAACCCACCTCCTTCGGACTAGAACGGTTGCAGGCGATCTGCAACAGGAGGGTGTTGACGGTGTCGAGAACCCAGTGCGGATTCACGACAACCTGCCCAGTGTAGTCACTGATTGCCCCGAGCACCATTCCCCGGCGCTCGCGTTGGCGGCTTCCGGCCGGCCACTTCTCGGGTGGCGGGAGTTGCTGCGCTGCGGCGTGTGTCGCGACCCCCGCCGCGAGTGAGTTGTTCCCGCCGCCCCGGGCGCTTCTCCCGCCGCAGGCAGCACGATGCACCGTGAGGGGGCCACCGATCGCGCGGCCCCGACACCGCGCAGCTCAGATCAGCGCGCCGACCACCATGCGCGCAAGCGAGCCTCGGCTTCGTGCGCGCCCAGCGGGCCCTCATCCAGGCGCAGGTCGAGCAGAAATGTATACGCCTCGCCGACCTCGCGACTGGGTTTCAGGCCCAAGATTGCCATGATTTGCTCACCGTCTAGGTCGGGGCGCACCGCCGCAATCCCCTCGGCCTCAGCGATCGCGGCGATCCGCTCCTCGAGATCGTCATAGGCAAAACCGAGGCGATCGGCCTTGCGCTGGTTGCGGGTGGTGACATCGGCCCGCGTGAGAATGTGCAGCCGCTCCAACTCATCGCCGGCGTCCCGCACATACCGGCGAACGGCCGAGTCGGTCCACTCGCCCTCGGTGTACCCGAAAAAGCGCAGGTGGAGTTCGATCAGCCGAGCGACGGATGCGACGGTGTCGTTGTCGAATCGCAGCGCCTTGAGTCGTCTGGCCGCCAGCTTTGCGCCCACAACATCGTGGTGGTGGAAGGTTACGACCCCACCCGATTCGATCTTGCGGGTCGCCGGCTTGCCGATGTCGTGCAGCAGCGCCGCTATCCGGAGCACGAGATCCACCGAGTGGCCCCGCGACTTCTCGAGGTCGATCGCCTGCCGAAGTACGGTGAGACTATGCTCGTAGACGTCTTTGTGGTGCGCGTGCTCGTCCATTTCCAGTGTGAGGGCCGGTACCTCCGGTAGCACTAACTGGGCGATGCCCGTCTCGACCAGCACCCGGATGCCCGGCACCGGGTCGTCAGTGCGCAACAGCTTCGAGAACTCGTCACAGATGCGCTCGACACTGACGTTGGCCAGCTTCCCGGCGAACTCGCGCATGGCGAGCAGCGTCGGCTCGCTGATCGTGAACCCCAGTTGGCTGACGAAACGAGCGGCGCGCATCATCCGTAACGGGTCGTCACCAAAGGAGACCTCGGGTGGCCCCGGTGTGGTGATCCGCCGAGCGAGGAGATCGTCCAGTCCTCCCCACGGGTCAACGAGTTTGCGCTCGGGGAGCCTCAGGGCCATCGCATTGACGGTGAAATCGCGTCTGACGAGGTCGTCGTCAAGGGTGTCGCCGAAAGCGACCGACGGTTTGCGGCTCGCTCCGTCATAGGCGTCAGCGCGATACGTAGTGATCTCGATGAGCTGGCCATTCATACGGGCGGCGATGGTGCCGAACTCGCGGCCCACGTCCCACTGCGCTTCGGAGATGGGCGAAACGAGCGCAAGAATCTGGTCGGGCCGCGCGCTTGTCGTGAAGTCAAGGTCGGTCAGATCCCGGCCGAGGAACGCATCACGAACCGGGCCTCCCACGAGAGCCAACTCGTGCCCCGCCGCGGAGAAAGCGGCCGCCAGTGTCGCGACCGGCGGCGAGTCGGCGAGCGCACCTAGACGTTCGACGGCCTTGGCCACGCTCTCCATGAGACCCAAGCTTGTCACAGCGGCCGCGGTGTGAGCCGACTCCCAGAGGCTAGTGAATAGACTCGGGGCATGCTGGCCGAGCGAACGAGGGCGCTGCGTGCTGCGCTGGCGGTAGCGGTCGCTCTGGCAGCCACCGGCGGGGGCGTGGCGCTGTCTGCGCCGACGGCGTCGGCGGTGGGGGACTCGGAATCGACCCTCGTCGTCATCGTTCCGATTTCGACTCCCGAAAGTGCGGACCCGTTCATCTCGGCCGACGCTCTCGAGCAATACACCACCCCGCAAGGGCTGCTCACTCGGCAACTCGACGCGGTCAGCTCGCTTCCTGTCACCCTTGCGGTCGATCCTCGAATCGTCGCCTCGATTCGCATCCTCGGCAGCTCAGCACCCCCGTCGGCGATCGCCTGGCTTGCGCGGCTGGAGTCGGCGGGCAACGAGACGTTTGCCCTGACCTACGCCGACTCAGACATCACCCTCGCCACCCAAGCGGGAAGCCCCGCTGTGCTGCAACCCGAGTCATTCGATTTCGCGATCGATGAATCACTGTTCGTCGAAGTACCCGAGGAGAGCCCGACTCCTGCCGCGACGCCTTCTCCCCCCGAAATTCCCACGAGCGAGTCGCTGGTCGACTTCGCGTACTCGCTCGAGGGCGTGGCATGGCCGCGCTCCGGCACGGTGGTTGCGTCTGATCTGCCCGCGATTGCCGATAGCGGCTATGCAACGGTCATCCTGTCGTCGGGCAACGTCGCTGGGGACTCGCCGTCCGTCTCGTCGGTGGGGGGGATGCTCGCGGTGGTCACCGCTGACCCGCTGTCTGAGGCCGCGAAAGTAGCAGCGGCGACCCGCACGACCGAGGACTGGCAAGCCGCGATGGCAACCGTGACGGCTCTTCTCGAGCCGGGGCCCACGGTTATCGCTCTCGACCGAGGGGTTCCGCTCGCGGGGACTCGCACCGCAGATACCCTGCAGGCACTCCAGTCGAACCCGTCGGTGACCCTCGGGCGCCTGAGCGACCTGCTGTCGTCATCGGCACCGACGACCCCTCTGGTTGATCTGCCTCAGGATGCGGCCGTAGTCGAACGGGTACGACAGGTTCTGGATGCCGAGCGGGCCGGCACCCGGTTCGCCTCGGTCGCCAGCAGCCCGAGCGATGTCACCGCCCCTCGAAGGCTCGCACTGCTGAGCCTTCTGTCAATCGCATGGGCCCAGAACTCAAACGGCTGGTCGGCAGCGACGCAGCAGTTCTTGACCGACTCGGCGGACCTTGTCAGGAGCGTTCAGGTCGTCCCCAGCAGTAGCTTTCTGTTTCTGGCCGACAGGTCGGCGCTGCCCGTCTCGGTCAGCAACGACCTTGATCAGGCCGTTACGGTGTACATCACGATCCGGCCCGAGACGGCCCTTCTGGCTGTCGGGGATAGCCGGGTCGAGTTGGTGGTCGAACCTCGATCGCAGGCGAAGGGGCTCGTTCCCGTTCAAGCGATCTCCAATGGCACGGTTCGGGTTCTGGTGACCCTGACTAGCCCAACAGGAGTGCAGATCGGTCAACCCACCACGGCGGAGATCAACGTGCAGGCCGGGTGGGAGACCCCGGTCGTCCTGGTGATCGGGGCCCTAGTGTTCGCCGTATTTGCCGGGGGAATCGTGCGCAACATCCTGCGACGGCGCCGCGCGCGGCAGGAGTGACAATGACCGACCGACCGAGTGACGAAGTGGATGGCGCATCCGCGATCGGGCGAGCCAGCGCTGCACTCGCATCGGGCACGATAGTGTCCCGCATCCTCGGTTTCGCCAACGCTGCGATTCTTGCTGGCGCGATCGGCTACATCGGCGGGGCGGCCGACGCCTTCACCCTCTCGACCCAGATTCCGAACAGCATCTACGCACTGATCGCCGGTGGGCTCCTCAGCGCGGTGCTCGTGCCCCAGATCGTGCGGGCGGGCGTGCAAGCAGACGGCGGCACCGCCTTCATCAACAAATTGGTGACCCTCGGCAGCGTCGCTTTTGTGATTGTTGCGGCCGGGGCGACCGTGGCCGCGCCCTGGCTGGTTGCTCTCTATGCACAGTCCGGCGCCCGCGGCTTCGGCGCCGACGAGCTTGCACTTGCCACGGCTTTCGCCTACTGGTGCCTGCCTCAGGTGCTCTTCTACGCGTTGTACAGCCTTCTGGGGCAGGTGCTCAACGCTCGCCGCGTCTTTGGGCCCTTCACCTGGGCGCCGGCGATCAACAATGTCATCGCGATCACGGGGATCTCCATCTTCATCGCACTCTTCGGGGCCTTTCCGACCAACCAGAGTGCCTCCGTTTGGACGCCCACGATGATTGCCGTGCTGGGAGGAACAGCAACGCTGGGCATCGCAGCGCAGGCCTTCATTCTCTTGTTCTTCTGGAAGCGGGCAGGGCTCACCTATCGACCGGACTTCCGGTGGAAGGGGGTCGGTCTCGGCCGCACCGGCAGGGCCGCCGCGTGGGTGTTTGGCATGATTCTCATCACTCAACTGGCGGCGATCGTCGAAACCCGCGTTGCCACTGGCGCATCCGGTGAGGCCTCCATCGGAGCGCTCAAGTACGCGTGGTTGATCTTCATGCTCCCGCACTCGATTGTGACGGTGTCGATCACCACCGCCTACTTCACCAGGATGAGCACCCACGCCCGCAACGGCGATCTCCCCTCGATCAGAGAGGATGTTTCGGCCTCGCTGCGATCAATCCTGCTCATCATGATCTTCTCGGCAGTAGGGCTTGCGGTTCTTGCCTACCCCTTCAGCGCTGTGTTCGGGGGCGGTTTCGCAGAGATCAGTGCCTTGGGCAACGTCGTAATCGCCTATCTCGTTGGCCTCGTGCCGTTTACTGTGCTGTTCGTGCTGCAGCGCGCGTTGTACGCGCTGGACGATACCAAGACAGCCTTCTGGCTTCAGGCGCTTCAGTCGGCAATCTTCGTCGGAGGCATCCTGGCTGTCGCGTGGGCTCCCGCACAGTTCATTGCGGTGGGCGTCGCGGCCATGATGAGCCTCTCGGCGCTCGTCGGTACCGTTGCGGCGGTCCTGCTACTTCGCCGCCGACTAGGCGCGCTCGGAGTTCGAGCGGTGCTCGCATCCTCGGCGCGTTTCGCGGGTGCTGCTGTCGTGGCGGGCGCACTGGGGATGCTGGCGGTGTGGGCGCTGGGAGCGTTCACCGCAGGGGGCTTCGCGGTCGCCACCCGCCTCGGTGGTGGGGTGACGCTGGCGGGCGTCGGTGCGGCCATGGCACTGGTCTACTTCGGCATCCTCGCCGCGACCCGAAACCGCGACCTCGCATCGCTCGCCGCGCCCGTTGTTCGTCGATTCCGCCCCGAGAGGGCGGAATAGCTTCGGCCTAGGATGAGTTATACCCGGCGATAGCTACCCCGAGGAGATGTTTCAGGTGCGGCAAGTAATCATTGTGGGATCCGGTCCTGCCGGCTACACCGCCGCAATCTACGCCGCGCGGGCAAGCCTCGCGCCGCTCCTCATTGCAAGCTCGGTGGAGGCCGGTGGCGAGCTAATGAAGACCACCGAGGTGGAGAACTACCCCGGTTTCGTTGAGGGCATTCAAGGTCCCGAGCTCATGGTGGCCATGCAGGGCCAGGCCGAGAGATTCGGCACCGAGATCGTGCTGGATGACGTGGTCACGCTAGAGCTAGACGGTGACGTCAAGCGGGTGACACTCGGCAACGGCGACGTGCACGAAGCTCTCACCGTGATTTTTGCGACCGGGTCCGCGTACCGCAAGCTCGGACTAGACGACGAGACGCGCCTCAGCGGGCACGGAGTCTCGTGGTGCGCTACCTGCGACGGGTTCTTTTTTCGTCAGAAGACAATCGCCGTAGTCGGCGGTGGCGATTCGGCGATGGAGGAAGCCACCTTCCTCACCCGGTTCGCTGAGAAGGTCTACGTCATCCACCGCAAGGGAGAGCTGCGCGCATCCAAGGCAATGCAGGAGCGCGCGTTCAGTGACCCGAAGATCGAGTTCCTGTTCAACAAGACCGTCGAGCACATTTACGGAGATGAGCTCGTCACCGGTGTCGGCCTAGTCGACACGGTGGATGGCACC
>JBBQZJ010000038.1:0-12202 GCA_038207805.1 Actinomycetales bacterium
GATGCCGATAGAAAGGGTCGTTCGTCCCGGTGCCCCGGCCGGCCCCCACACCGCGATCACTGTGCCGGCAAGGGGGCCAGGCTCGGCGACCTGAGCCGATTGACGCGGGCCGCCGAGCAGCAGTTCGATTGCGGGCCAGCCGGCCGCGACATCCGTCGTCTCGTACAGACCGATGGATGTGGCATGCCGCCGTTCCCGCTCGATGGCGACCAGGGCGACGACGCTCACGCCGGTCTCATCGCAGGCCGCGAGCACGCGCGCCGTCAGAAATTCGGGACCCGCGTGCACAATAACCGCGGCGGGCCGCAGTGCTCGAACCATCGCCTCGACGTGCCCGGCGCTCGCCCCACTGGCCAGCACGTCATGGCCGTGGCGCGCCGCCTCGACGCGAAGCCGCGCGTCAACCTCGGGCGGCACGCCGAAAACCAGGGTTGTCACCGATCAATTCCGAAGGGCAATGGAGGTGGGCACGATAGCGATGCTGGCCTCGTTGGCAACCGCCTCGAGCACGGCCGCGATCCGTGCGCGCGGCACGAGCACTTCGATCGCCGTCACGTCGCCGCCAGTGACGATGGTGCGAGTCTCGACCAGCCGAACGACGATGGCGGCACTGACGATGACCGTCGGATCGCCGAAACCGCTCTCGCCTTTGCGGGTCGCCCACACGTCGACCGTTGCACCGGGGGTCACCGATGCCGCGAGCGACGAGTCGACGCTGAGCACGAGGGGCGCGAGCTGAGCGCCGTTTGCGTCGCCTACGGCACTGACCGGAATGAGCTCGCCGACGCTAACCGGCCGCGACACGATCACGCCGTCGTCGGGAATGTCGCCCGGAACGAGGTAGCGGGCGGTCTCTTGATCGAGGCGCACATTCTGAACGCGGAGATCAGCCGATCGAACTCGATCACCCGGGGAGAGAGCGGATGCCGCCGCATACACCTCCACGGTCCTGTCGGATGTCGAGACGATCGCGACCACCCCGGCAATCGACGCGGTTACCAGTAACACCCCGATCACCAACCGCACGTCGAGAACTGCGGCTCGTACTTGCCTCGGCACCATGAGATCCCTTCGACGCGAAGTCCCATGGTTACCGCGAAGCCTTCTCAGCGACCAAAGTTATCCACACCGGCTCCGTCGGCCCCCTAGCCGCACCATAATCGGAGCATGAATGACGCCACCGCCGCAGGTCTGGGCCGATTCCTCACTCTGGCCGACACGGCAGAGTTGCTCAACATCTCCGCTGCTCACGCCCGCGAACTCGTGCGCTCAGGAGAATTGCCGGCCATCAGGGTCGGCTCTCGCGGCGCGTGGCGAGTCGAGCGCACCGTGCTCGAGGGCTACATCGACGGGCTTTACGAGCAGGCCAGGCGCATGAGCTTGTGGAACCAATCGCAGTATTCCGAGGGCGCCGACTTTCCGTTCGGCGATCGCCGCACCCGGGCGACGGCGGGCTAGAACACCACCAATACGAGCGACTGCAGCGGAACGACAAGCAGTTCGGCGACCTGGTTAGCGCGTCGCGCACTTCCCGGCTCGTGCACGGCAAGGTCGAGGTGGTCTCTGCCGACACGGTCGATGGTGCCGTGGATCGTCGCGTGCGCTGCGACCAGGTCCACCGCACGCCGACGTCGACACAGGTCGCGAAGCACGAACGGTAGGCCGAGCCGTAGGGCGAGGGATGCCTCGGCTCGAGCATCCCCCACGCCGTCAAGACTCGCGGCGACACGGTGCGCCGGCACCCTGATTGAGGCGATGGCGGCGACCGGTACAAGACACTGACCGCGCCTCACGGGACCATCGACTACCTGGCCGGAGATCCAGTCACGACCGAACCCGTCGATGGCTACGACCAGTCGAATTCCGGTGGTCAGTGTGAGGGCGAGAGGATCCGTCGCCGATTGGTGGAGGGCGCGTAGGCGATCGCGAACCGCGAGTCGGCCGAGCCGCAGACGCTCCTCTTCGACGACGACATCCTGCTCTTCGGCGCTCAACTCCCGCTCGAGTTGACCCTCAAGGTCATCGAACAGGTGATCCCAGCGCATTCCGTGACCATAGCTGCGGCCGCGGACTGCTCAGTGAGTTATCCACAATCTCGAGACCGCCGTGGACTTGGCCCAGCGGGTCTGCTTAGGTGGTCTCACCCGCCGCAGGGTTGACCGGATTATCTGGGCAACGTGTGAGGTGGGTTTCTTGAGCAGTGCACTGCCGTCAAAGGTCATTCGTCCGCGATTCGAGCCCGACGAATTCTTCGGTCAACAACCCAGTGCGACGGCGTCGCTACCCAACCCGCAGCCGCTGATCGAGAACCTCACGCGCTGCGTTCTCGAGATTCTCGCCGGTGCGCGCGACCTCGAACAGATTTCGCGCTGGGTTACCGACGACGTTTACCGCCACTTGCTGAAGCGGGTGGTGCTGTCGGCGCGAGCTCGCCAGGCGAAGGGTCAGCCGGTCGCGCGACCCACGTTCGGGATCGGCTCGACCACACTGTGCGAACCGGCGGATGGCGTGGTCGAGGCGGTCGTCATCGTGCGCGGCCGGGCACGCGTCCGCGCTGTGGCGATCCGGCTAGAGGGCATGGATAACCGCTGGCGGGCAAGTGCGATCAACGTGCTGTGACTGTGTACCCCTACCGCCCGCGCTTCTGCTGAGCGAGACGCTCGCCATGAATAGTTTCCGCATGCCCTTATGACCTTCCGGGACGTTTGGCCAGACGTACTCGTCAACGACCACAACGATGGCGACAATACCGTTGACGATCCACGTGAGGGCGAGAGCAGTGAGTCCGGGGATGACTGGCCACGCGACGAAAAGAACCGTGAGAGCTGCCATCCCGAGCAGGTGCGATCGCAACCAGGGCAGGCCAATCGAACGCTTGAACAGCAAATTTCCGAGCAGATACAGGGCCGGAGCAGCGACGACTATTGCTGCCGTCGCCGTCTCAAGCGGGTCGTCCGGATGTGCGAGCAGCAGGTCGTCTCCTACCGCCACTAGCACGACTCCACCGACGAGCAACAAGTGAATGTACGTGTAAGTGAGTCGCCCGATCCTGCCGTTGTTTGACGCGTTGTCGATGAACTGTGACCCGTGTTCGGCGCTATGGCTGAAGTACAACAACCAGAACAGGATGGTTCCGACGAAAGCGGAGAGGAATGCGAGCACTGTTGACGGGGTGATATCACTGCGACTGAACAGCGTTCCCGTCACAATGATCGACTCTCCCAGGGCAAGGATCATGAAGAGACCGGCACGCTCCGCCATATGAGCGCCCGCAATCTCGAACCCTTCCATAGATGGCTTTCGCATGAACGGCACGCGATACAGCAGCATTGGTCCCGCCGTTTCGACGACGACGGCGACACCCCACAGGATCAGCTGTAGCTGTCCGCCGGCGACGGCGCCGACGATCCACAGCACGCCTGTGAAGGAGAACCAGATGGCTATGCGAAGCAGGTTCTCCGCCAAATCAGCCTGGCCCACAATCCGGTAGCTGATCACCACGAAGACCGTGCGCCCCACCTGCATGACCACGTAGGCGAGTGCGAACTGCAGTGCCCGATCACCGAATGCCTCGGGAATCGCGGTGCTGAGCACGATGCCTGCCAACATGAGCGCGATCAGCATCCAGCGCACCGGCCCCTTCTCGGGGTTCATCCAGTTCGTCACCCAGGTCGTGTAGATCCACACCGACCACACGGCGGCGAGCATGAGAACGCCTTCGAGCACCCCGCCGGGAGTGAGGTGCTCGATAACGTGATGCGAGAGTTGGGTGACAGCGAACACAAAGACGAGGTCGAAGAAGAGCTCAATGAAGGCGACCTTGTCGCTTCCTTTCGCGCCGGATCGGAACAAGCGAACGACGGGCAAGTACGAGGTCATAGTCGCTCCTTACTGCGTGGGTATCGCACGGTTAAAGGCGGAGGCCCCTCGGGACTATTCCCCATGGCGCAGGCTCCCGCACTGCTGGATCCTTCGACTATGACTGGCATGGATAACCGCTGGCGCACAAGTGCGATCAACGTGCTGTGACTCTGCCCCGCGGCTCAACTTTCCTCACCGGCACAGCGCAACATCTCTGGCTCGCTAGCAGCGGTACAGCGATTCGACGTCGGCGCTCAGTGCTGCCGGCCCGCCCAGCAGGTAGAGGTTTAAGAGTTCGTACGTGCGCATCGCCAACATGTCGTCAATGGGGATGCATGTCGGCGGGGTCACATAAAGCGGTGCTTTCTCGGCTCCGGCTCTTGCCGCACCCGACAGCGCATCCGCAAAACCGGTGCCCACGGCTAGGTACCCCTTGCTGGCGGCAGGGGTGAAGAAGTAGGCGTTGATCGCTGTCGACGTGGCATATCGATCCGCGCCCGCTACCCGTGTGACCGGGTGGCCGGTAAGCGCCAACGCCGTTTCCATTGCGCTGGAGATGACCGAGGTGCCGCCAACAATCACTATCGACCCCGGATCCATTTCGCTAATTATCGAAAGTGTGGGGAAATCCAGACTCGATCCCAGACCGTTGACCAGTAGAAGCGGGGAGTTTGTGCGAGTAGCGGATGCGGGACCGGCAGACAGCGCGTCGGGGAAGTTCGCTCCTGTCGCGACCACCAGGGTGTCGACTGGGGCCAAGAGATCAAAGCCCGCCCTGATCAGCTCGCGCGACGTGTCGTAGCGGTCCACACCTTGGATGCGAGACACGGTCGGGGCAAAGATGAGCGTGCCTAGTTCGTTCTGGAGGTTGACGGAAAGTGCGGCCGGGCCTCCCACCATCACGATTTTGGCTGGCGCGATGCGCAAAAGCTGCGTTCGCACCGCCGCAGGAATGGAGTCCTGCTCGACCAGCATGAGGGGAGAGCCGGTCAGTGCCGCGACTGGACCCGCACCTAACGCATCCGCGAAACTGCGGCCGTTGGCAACGTAGACCGTTCCGCCCAGCGCGTCAGGGTAGTCCAGCGGATCGGACCAGACTGCCGCGGAGGTGGCGAACCGGTCGGCTCCGGCGATTCGGGAGACCGCTACTGGGCCCGGAACGGATAGTTCGGCGTCGATGTCCGGCACCGTTTCAAGCCCCACGACTGTGACGATGTCACCCGCCGGATACCACAGGTTGCTCCAACTTTCCAACGAATATCTCGTCTGCGACGGACCCTGATCGTTGTCCCCGAAGCTGATGTGGTAGTTGCCGGGGGCCATGCCACGCAGCGTGTACGTTCCGTCACCGGCGGCCATGGTGAAGGTTTGTTGGAGGAAGTTGGCAGGATTGCCCGGGTCCTGAAGAAAGGCATTTATCGCGAAATCCCCGGCGCCTTCGTTGCCGGTGACCGTGCCGGTGATCTTGCCGCCTGTTGCAAGTTGGGCGTCGTAGCTCTTTATGTCGCCATCGTTGAGCACCTCACTTGTGGCGTAGAACTGAACTAGTGAGTTGTTCCACCACTGCGTAACAAAGCTCTCAGTCGTCACCCCCTGAGCCGCAAACTGAATCTTGTAGGTGCCGGCATCCACACTCGCGAACGAGTACAGTCCGGCGGCGTCTGTGGACGTTCCGTATGCGGCCACGCCGCCCAAGAGGCTCACCAACACCCCTTGGATCGGCAGGCCGCTGTCAACACTGGTAACCGTGCCAGACACTTGAGCCGGATTCACCGCGCTGGCCGGCGAGGCCAACGCCAGCCCGGCCATCGCTAGCGCGAAAGCGGCCAGCACGGCGAGGGGACGTCGAAAACCGCTGGAAGATGATGTTGGTCGTGCTGATCTCAATTCCATGCCTCCACGACGTTGGGGAGCCTGCGTTAGGTTGACAAAAGTCGGGGTCAGCTTACCGGCCGCGAGCCGCTAGAAGCTGGTTTGCCCGAACGGTGGCGGCGGAACACTAGCAGCGGTGCAGTGCCTCGACGTTTGCGCCCAGGGCCGCGGTGCCGCCCAGCAGGTACAGCTCCCTCGTGCCATAGGTGCGCATATAGAGCATGTCGTCCAAGGGAATGCACGACGGCGGCGTTACGTACAGCGCGTGCACCCCATACGCTGCCCTGGCCGCTCCCGACAGCGCATCGGCGAATCCTGTGCCGACGGCGAGGTAGACGGCGGATGATTCGAAGGAAACCTTGAAGTAATCGTTGATCGCCGTCGAAGTTGCGTAGCGATCGGCACCCGCGATTCGGGTTACGGGGTGCCCCGTACCCGCTAGGGCCGTCTCTATGGCACTCGACACCGCCGATGTGCCACCAACGATCAGAATCGAGCCGGGATTCAGGCTATCGATGAAATCGGATGTCGCGCTATCCAAGGTCGAGGCCGTGCCCGGCACTAAGAGAACGGGCGAGTTGAACTGGGTTGCCGACGCGGGGCCGGCCGACAGGGCGTCCGGATAGTTCGCTCCCGTCGCTACCAGCAGCACTGATGTGGGTTGGGTCGAATCGTACGCCGCGGTGATCAGTTCCCGTGACGTCTCGTAACGGTCAGCGCCGGCGATCCTCTCCACGGGATCTACGGAAAGTGCTTGCAACTGCGTCTTCAAGCTCTCGGACAGCACCGCGGGACCACCGACCATCACGATTTTTTGGGGTGCCAACCGTTCGAGCTGCGTGAGAACTGCAGCGGGAATCGAGTCTTTCTGTACCAACATGAGCGGTGAGCCCGACCTTGCGGCCGCTGGCCCTGCGCCCAAGGCATCTGGGAAGCTGAGGCCATTGGCGACATAGACGGTTCCGCCCATCCCGTCTGGATACTCCGTGGGATCTGACCAGACTGCCGCCGACGTTGCGAATCGGTCTGCGCCCGCGAGACGGATTACCTTCACGGGGCCCGGCACTGTGAGAAGTGCGTTGATTCCTGTCACCGTTTCGGTTCCCGTAATGGTGACGATGTCGCCAGCGGGAAAAAAGTGGTTGTTCCAAGTCTCGAGGGAGTACTTCGTGCCAGACGGACCCTGATTGTTGTCACCGAAGTTGATGTGGTAGCTGCCGGGGGCGAGCCCCCTCAGGGTGTAAGTTCCGTCGCTACCGGCAATCGTGTAGGCGACTTGTCCGTAACTGAGGTCCCCCGGGTCCTGAAGATAGGCACTGACCGCGAAGGTACCCGGGCCGTCGTTACCCGTGACCGTGCCCGTAATCTTTCCTCCGGTCGCAAGCTGGGCGTCAAAGGTCTCGGAGTCACCGGCCGCGAGAGTGATGCCCGTGGCATGGTTTTGCAGCACCTGATCGTTCCACCACTCGCTGATGAGACTGCCTGTCGTCAGACTGCCAGCATTGAAGCGCAGTGTGTATGTGCCGTCGTCGATGCCGTCGATCTCGTAATGGCCCGCCGCATCCGTAATTGCGGAGTAGTAGGACGTTGGATTGTAGACGGCAACGACCACACCCTGAACTGGCAAGCTCGTGTCGACACTCGTCACGGTCCCGTTGATCTGGGCTGGCCCGATCGCATTCGCGGGATCCGTCGGTGCCAGTGTAAGGGCCGCAAGAGCGATAGCGACTAGCGCCGCGAATGGGCGAAGTGAGCGACGGCCAGACCGGATTGCGGTTTCGGGTGTAGGTGTCATATCCATGCCTCCACGACGTTGGGGATCTCTGGTTAGGTTGACATCAATCGTGAGTCGGGATCAGCTTACCGGCCGCGCTTCTCCTGTGCGCGACGCTCCGCGCGGTTTTGCGGTGCTGGCTGCGCGGGTTCGCCGTCGGTGCGCTGGCCGAACGCACCGCGAGCCGCTGGCGCCTGTTGGGGCTGCTGAGGCTGTTGCTGCACTGCCGGGCGCTGCTGCGCTGCCTGCTGCTGCTGGGCGCGTGCTGTTGCCGCACGCTCGACTTGGCCGCGTTGGTTGCGCACCTCGAGGTCGCCCGACGCGTCGTCGCTCGGAGCGGTGTAGGTGAGCTGGTTTGCCGGAGCGGTGACCGCCTGCAGACCGCGGGCCTGCACTGTGGGGCTCGCGCTACCCCCCGTGACCTCGACTTCGAGGTTGAACAGGAAGCCGACTGCTTCCTCACGAATCGAGCCCATCATCGACTGGTACAGCGCGAAACCCTCGCGCTGGTACTCGACCAGCGGGTCGCGCTGAGCCATCGCGCGCAAGCCGATTCCGTCTTTGAGATAGTCCATCTCGTAAAGGTGGTCGCGCCAGCGACGGTCGATTACCGAGAGCACAACGCGGCGCTCGAGCTCGCGCATAGCTGCTTCGCCCAGGGACTGTTCGCGACGCCGGTAAGCCAGTTCGGCATCCGACAGAACTTCTTTGGTCACGAAGTTGGTGGTGACGCGACCGCGGGAACCCGCTTCGCTGAGCACCTCATCGACCGTGATCGAGATCGGGTAGAGAGTCTTGAGCTCGGTCCACAAGGCGTCGAAGTCCCAGTCGTCGGAGTGGCCCTCGCCGGTGTGCACTTCGATGACTTCGGTGACGACGTCGGTGAGGAACTTGCCGACTCGATCCTGCAAGTCATCGCCCTCGAGGATGTGTCTGCGGTCACTGTAGATCGCCTCGCGCTGGCGGTTGAGCACGTCGTCGTACTTGAGCACGTTCTTTCGGATCTCCGCGTTGCGCGACTCGACCTGGCTCTGTGCACTGCGGATGGCGCGGCTCACGACCTTCGATTCGATCGCGATGTCTTCGGGTACACCCCCTCGCCCCATGAGCGCTTCGGCGGCGCCGCTGTTGAACAGACGCATGAGGTCGTCTTGCAGGGACAGGTAGAACCGGCTCTCCCCCGGGTCGCCTTGACGGCCCGAGCGACCGCGCAGCTGGTTGTCAATGCGACGCGACTCGTGACGCTCTGTTCCGAGCACGTAGAGTCCGCCCACGTCGACAACTTTCGCGGCTTCCTTCTCGACCTCGCCCTTGACCGACTCGTAGACGGCATCCCACTGCGCTTCGTAGTCGTCGGGAGTCTCTACAGGGCTGAGGCCCTTGCCGTTCATCTGAGCGACCGCCAGAAATTCGGCGTTACCGCCCAGCATGACGTCGGTGCCGCGGCCCGCCATGTTGGTTGCGACGGTGACGGCTCCGATTCGGCCGGCTTGGGCGACGATGGCGGCCTCGCGCGCGTGGTTCTTGGCGTTGAGCACCTCGTGGCGCACGCCCTTCTTGGCGAGCATCTTGGAGAGCAGTTCGCTCTTCTCGACGCTCGTCGTTCCCACCAGAACCGGTTGACCTTTGGAATGACGACCGACAATGTCTTCGACGACTTGCTCGAACTTGGCCTGCTCGCTCTTGTAGACGAGATCGCTCTGGTCTTTGCGCAGCATGGGCTTGTTGGTGGGGATCGCAACGACACCCAGCTTGTAGGTGCTCATGAACTCGGCAGCCTCGGTCTCTGCTGTACCGGTCATGCCCGACAGCTTCGAGTACAGGCGGAAGTAGTTTTGCAGGGTCACCGTTGCCAAGGTCTGGTTTTCGGCTTTGACCGTCACGCCTTCCTTGGCTTCGATCGCTTGGTGGATGCCCTCGTTGTAGCGGCGGCCGGCCAGGATGCGTCCGGTGTGCTCATCGACGATCAGCACTTCGCCGTTCATGACGACGTAATCCTTGTCTTTTCTGAACAGAGCCTTCGCCTTGATCGAGTTGTTGAGGAACGAGATGAGCGGGGTGTTCGCCGACTCATACAGGTTGTCGATGCCGAGGTAGTCTTCGACCTTTTCGATGCCCGACTCGAGCACGCCGACGGTGCGCTTCTTTTCGTCGACTTCGTAGTCGACGTCGGGGATGAGCTTGTTGGCTACGCCCGCAAACTCACCAAACCAACGGTTGGCCTCGCCGGAAGCGGGTCCGGAGATGATGAGCGGTGTACGCGCTTCGTCGATGAGGATCGAGTCGACCTCATCCACGATCGCGTAGTAGTGCCCGCGCTGAACCATGTCGACGGCCTGCCACGCCATGTTGTCGCGGAGGTAGTCGAAGCCGAACTCGTTGTTGGTGCCGTAGGTGATGTCGGCGGCGTACTGCTCGCGTCGTTCGGCGGGGGTCTGGCCGGAGAGGATGCAGCCGGTGGTCATCCCGAGGGCGCGGAAGATGCGACCCATCAGCTCGGACTGGTAACTGGCGAGGTAGTCGTTGACCGTGATGACGTGAACGCCGCGTGACGCGATCGCGTTGAGGTAGGCGGCCAGGGTCGCCACGAGGGTCTTGCCCTCGCCGGTCTTCATCTCGGCGATGTTGCCCAGGTGGAGGGCAGCGCCACCCATGAGTTGAACGTCGAAGTGCCGCATGCCCAGCGTGCGCACGGCAGCTTCGCGGACCGCGGCGAACGCCTCGGGCAGTAGGTCGTCGAGCGACTCCCCGTTCGAGAAGCGTTCGCGGAGCTCGATGGTTTCGTGCTTGAGATCCTCGTCGGTGAGTTCCTTGAAGTCTTCTTCGAGGTGATTTACGGCATCCGCATAATTCTTGAGGCGGCGAAGGAGTCGACCTTCACCCATGCGAAGCGCGCGTTCGAGAACGTTGGCCACCGATTACTCCTTAAGGTTCGCCGCGTAGCGCGCGCGTTACCGACTTGTAATCGTACCAACTCGCGGCTGAGAAGGGGCTCCGGCGCAGCTGGCACGGCGCAATGAGCTGGCACTGCGCAATGAGCTGGCACGGCGCAATGAGCTGGCACTGCGTAATGACCTGGCACTGCGCAATGAGCTGGTTCGGCTGGAGCCGCGTGAGGACCGCGGCTGGTCACCCGGCGGTACGCGCGAGGAGGTCTCGCAGAACTTTGCTTTTGGAGTGCAACCGGATGCGCTTCTGTTCGGGGTCAATCTCGGGTGGCGGCACGAGCCAGTATTCGGCGTCGTTGCGTTCGATTTCCCAGTGATTGTTGTGGACGAGTAGGTGATGGTGCTTGCAGAGCAAAACTCCATCTTCGATGTTGGTTTCGCCGTGATCTCGGGCCCAGTGCCGGATGTGGTGGGCTTCCGTCCAGGAGGGCGGCCGTTCGCAGCGGGGGAAGAGACAGCCACCGTCTCGAGCGGCGAGTCCCTGCTTCTGACGGCGGCTGTAGAGGCGTTGTTCGCGGCCCAGATCGATGGCTTGGCCGTGGGCGTCGAAGGTGATGAGCGTGATGTTGCCGGTGCAGGCGAGGCGCTCAACGGTCTCGATGGAGATTGGGTCGTGCTGGCCTTCGAGGCCGCCGTGACCCGTTCCGCGGGTGAGGTCATCGGCGGCAACGAGGACCCGAATTGACGGCGCACCGGTGCCCAATAGCTGGGACGAGTCGGCATCCGCTCCCGAGCGCAACAGCTCAAGGAACACATCGGAGGCAAGCTGCTCGGTAGTGCGGGGGTCGTCGGCAATCGCCTGGGAAAGTTCTTCTTGCGAAACGAAGCGAGGTCCGCCGCGCCGTGGGGAGGTGGCTCGGTCGTAGAGGTCGGCGACGGCAGCCGCGGACTCGGGGTCGAGGATCCAGGTCAGTCGCGACATCCCGTCGGCTTGGCGCACAAACTTCAAGGAGCGCTGCTCGTGTCGGTGGGCTTCACGATCGGCGATGCCGGTCTCGTCGAGCTGGTCCCGAAGGTCGCGGGCGGCGCGGTGTAGGCGGTCGGGGTCGAGGGTGAGTGCGGTCGTGCAGAGGTGCGCTGCGGCATCCCGAAGCATCGTCTCAGTGACGCCCTCGGTGGGCCGACCTAGCCCAGCACGGATCGCATCGGCGGCGGCGACCGACAGGGTTCCGGAGAGAATGGCAGCGGCCAGCGGGGACAGCCACGGTTCGGTGGGTGCCGCGAGTTCGCCGGTGAACGGGTCAGCGACCGGATGCGCTTCTTGCACCAGCCGCCCCACCCGAATCGCAGACGTCGCGTCGCGCATAGTGGTGCGGGCGGTCACGCGAACCAGTTCGGCGGCGGTGCGGTGCCCGGTGCGCTGAGCGAGGCCAGCGTGACCAAGCTCGGGCGCCGAGCGCCGCTCGAGCTCTCCGGCCACGACGGAGGCATGAGCATCCACAAGTTGTCGCTGCACGCCGGACAGATGTGCAAGCTCGAGCAGAGTGGTGTCGTCGAGGGCGCGATACAGGGTGACGTCGGAGGGGATGCGGCCCAGCGCCCGAATTGCCTCCCCGACGGCCGCAGCAATATCTGCGGCAAGGGAGTCGGTCGGGGTCATAAGACCATTTTCTCACGTCGAACATATGTTCGGTAGTAGAAGATCTTTTGGCAATGACCACCTGTGGAGGAAGAGAAGTGCGCAATCACCGCCGCGAGCGCTTGAGCTCCACCACCGGTTCCTCATCCTGCAACCCAATAACCCCGT